>NZ_JBVHLF010000036.1:0-80339 GCF_055559155.1 Kitasatospora sp. NPDC024654 | reverse complement strand
CGACAACAACCTCAAGTTCTATCCCGGTGACGGTGCGGGCCACGTCAGCGGCGGCACCCAGATGCTCCCCGGCAACGGCCTCTGGGCCGGCTTCTGATCCACCGTTCGGCCCCGCGCGTCCAGCTCAAGGGCGCGCGGGGCCTTCGCAAGTGACGGTGCGTCATGATCTCGCACCGCAGCGCGGTCCTGTCAGGTGCCGCTGGCCCACAGGGCGGCGCCGGAGCAGGTGTGGTTCCCGCCGTCGGGTGCGTAGAGAACCATGTTGCCGTCGCCCCGGAAGCACACGTAGGCGCCGTAGTTCCGATGGCCGGTCCAGCCGGTGCCGGTCTCCCACTGGAGGTAGTCGGCGCTGTTGGTGATGATGAGGTTGCCGTTGGTCGCCATGGTGAGGACGTTCGGCGACCCGGTGTTGGTCCCGGACGCCCACACCGCTGTGCCGGCGTTGTCGGAGATGACGAAGTTGCCGTCGTTCTGGCTGGCGAACATGTAGTCGCCCGAGCAGACGTAGCTCACGGCTCCCATGGACTGACCGGGCAGCAGGTAGTGCGGGGCGGGGCTGTTGCTGTTGCTGCAGTACGTCGCGGTGAGGGTCGGGGCCGCCTGGGCGACTCCGGGGTGAGGGCCACCGTCCCCACGAGGGCGAGGGCCCCGGCGGCGAGCGTCGCGGCGAAGCGGGTGCGCAACTGGCTGAGCGGCTTGATCGTGATCCAGGTCCTGGTCTCGAGGACGGGGGCGAGGCCACCCACGGGCGGGCCGATCCGCCCGCACCGCCGATGCTCCAGCGCGGCGGCCGTCCGGACATCGGGCGCGGGCCCCCAGGTTCTCTCCGGCGATACGCGTGAACACCGCTCCTGGCGAGACCCGGACCGGTCTCTCCTCGACGCGAGCCGGAACCGCGCCGAGGTCGTTGCTTCGTGGTGGTCGGTGTCACCGCGGTCCCGGTGCCGGTCGGTGCGCGGTTCGCCACCGGGAGTGGACGCGGCGGGCGGTGTCGCTCGGGGCACAGACGGTGAGCAGAGTGGCGGCACCGGCGGTGAGCGCCAGGGTGCGAGCGACGGCGGACGCCCGGTGCGCCCGGCGGCGAGCGGACATGGTTTCCGCTGAGAGCCCGGTGTGACGGGTGTGGCGTTCCGAGCGCCAGGTTCCGCAGGTTCCGGAAGGGTGCGGCAGTCTCGCGGGGGTGCGACAGCTCGACCTGCCCGGGGGCGGGTCACGAGGTGCAATGGAAGGGCCGGCGGCCGAGCGGCCGCCGGCCCGGGGCGCGGGCCGGCAGGACGGGAGAGTGCCATGGAGAAGGTTTACGAGCTGTACATCAGCACCAGCCCGGAGCGCCTGTGGACGGCGATCACCGATCCCGAGATCCGTGGTAAGTACACCTTCGGCGCCGAGGTCCGTTCCGACTGGACGGTCGGCGGGCGTTGGGAGCTCAGCTCGCCGATCACGCCCGGGCTGCTGGCCGAGGGCGAGAACATCGAGGTCGACCCGCCTTGGAGATTGGTGCAGAGCTTCGTCGCGCTCTGGAGCGAGCAGGTGCGCGCTGAGGGCAATTCCCGGGTCAGCTGGGAGATCGAGTCGGTCGTCGACTCCTGCCGGCTCACCCTCACCCATGACCACCTGCGAGAGAACGCGAACCCGGAGCTGTACGGCGGCTGGCCGATGATCCTCTCCGGGCTGAAGACCTGGCTGGAGACCGGGCGGGTGCTCACCACGCCCGGTTCGCTGCGCTACACCGCCTGACGACGCGGGCCCGGGCCGCCGGGGCCGCCCGGTCGGGCCGAGGGCGGCTCGTGCCCGTCCCGTCCTGTCCGCCCTGCTGTCTTGCCGCCGCGCCCCGCGAACCGGCAAGGTGATGACGGCCCTGCCGCCAGGGTGTTCTGACGAACGATCGGATCGGAGTCGACGTGCCTGCTCTGTCCCTCCCGCACACCCTCATCGGCAACGGCGCCCACCACGTCATCGCCGTGCACGGGTGGTTCGGCGACCGCACCTCCTACGAGCGCCTGTTGCCGGACCTCGACCTCGACTCCTTCAGCTACGCCTTCGTCGACCTGCGCGGCTACGGCGAGGCCAAGGACACGTCCGGCTCCTACACCACGCGCGAGGCCGGCGCGGACGTGGTCGCCCTCGCGAACGCGTTGGGGTGGGAGCGGTACTCACTGATCGGCCACTCCATGGGCGCGTGCGTCGTGCAGCGGGCGCTCGCCGCGGCGCCCGAGCGGGTGAGGCGCCTGGTCGGGCTCAACCCGGTGCCGGCCGGTGGTTTCGCGATGCCGCCCGAGCAGTGGGAACTCTTCTCCGGTGCGGCCGAGATCCCCCAGAACCGGCGCGCCATCATCGACTACACCACCGGTGGCGTACGCCCGGCGGCCTGGCTCGACCGGATGGTGGCGCAGTCACTGGAGCGCAGCGACGCCAAGGCCTTCCGGGCCTGGCTGGACTCCTGGGCCGGCGAGGACTTCCACGAGGAGATCGAGGGCAGTCCGCTCCCCGTGCGGGTCGTCGTCGGCGCGCTGGACCCGGCCCTGAACGCCGACGTCATGCGCGGCACCTGGCTGCGCTGGTACCCCCACGCCGACCTGGTGGAGCTGCCCTCCGCGGGCCACTACCCGGTGGAGGAGACGCCGCTGCAACTCATCGCCGCCGTGGAGGATTTCCTGCGTGCGGACGACGCGGGGGAGCGCTCCGCGTGAGTGACCCCGCCGCCGTGGGCGTACCGCCGGAGGTCTTCGATCCCCGCCGGTACGCCCACGGCATCCCCCACGACTCCTTCCGCGAACTGCGAGAGCGGCACCCCGTCGCCTGGCAGCCCGAACCCGCGCTGCTGGGCTGGCCGGGCGGCCCGGGCTTCTGGGCGGTGACCCGCCACCGCGACGTCGCCCGCGTCCTCAGGGACGCCACCCTCTTCTCCTCGCACCTGGGCGCCACCCAGATCCGCGACCCGGACCCGGCCGACCTGCCGTTCATCCGCTCGGTGATGCTCAACCAGGACCCGCCCCAGCACTCCCGGCTGCGCACGCTGGTCTCCGCCACCTTCGCGCCCAGCCGCATGGAGCGCTTCGCGGCCACGGCGCGGGCCCGCGCCGCCGCGCTCCTCCACGCGGCGCGCGGGGCCGCCCGCGATGGCGACGGCAGCGTCGACGTGGTCGCCACGGTCACCGACGACTTCGCCCTGCTCAACCTGGCCGACCTGCTCGGAGTCCCGCACAGCGACCGCGGCCTGCTGCTCGACTGGACCCGCCAGGTGATCGGGTACCAGGACCCGGACGAGGCGCCCGCGGCGCCGGTGCTGGGGGCGGACGGCACGCCCGTCGATCCGCGGTCCCCGGCACGGCTCGCCGAGATGTTCGCCTACGCGCGCGATCTGGCCCGCCACAAGCTGCGCCACCCGGGGGACGACATCATGACCAGCCTCGCCCAGGCACACGCGTCCGGGAACCCGGGCGGTTCGGGCGGCGCGCCGCTGGGGGACGCGGAGCTGGAGATGTTCTTCTTCCTCCTCACCGTCGCCGGGAACGACACGGTCCGCAGCGCTGCCCCCGGCGGCCTGCTCGCGCTCGCCCGGCACCCGGACGCGTACCGCGGTCTGCGCGACGGCGCGGTGCCGCTCGCCCCGGCCGTCGAGGAGCTGCTGCGCTGGCACCCGCCCGTCCTCAGCTTCCGTCGCACCGCCGCCCGCGACACGCACCTCGCGGGGGTGGCCATCCGCGCGGGCGACAAGGTCGTCGTCTTCCACGCCTCCGCCAACTTCGACGCCGCGGTCTTCACCGACCCCCACCGCCTCGACCTCGGCCGCGACCCGAACCCTCACCTCTCCTTCGGTACCGGCCCCCACCGGTGCCTCGGCGCCCGCTTCGCCCAGATCCAGCTCGCGGCGCTCTACCGGGAGGCCGCGATCCTCCTGCCGGCCCTCGACCTCGCCGGACCGCCGCGTCGCCTGGTCTCCAACTTCATCAACGGCATCAAGTCGCTCCCGCTCGAGCTGGCCTGAGCACATCGGTCGGGGGCCAAGGGGTCACCGGGTCAGATCCTCCGAGGCCGGAACCAGCCACCCACCCGCCGTCGGGAAACTTGGCGCCCGGCGCGCCGGGCAGCCGCCCGCCGTGGCCCCGCCGTAGCCACCGGCAGGACCGTGCGCGAGCCCGGCGGCCTCCCTGCCCGCTCCAAGGCCGACATCACCCTTCCAGACCACAGAACTTGCGGCGCCAATGACGATCACATCAGCTGGCCTTGGTGAAACCATCCAAGGAGAACGGCATGCTGAAGGGCTTCAAGAACTTCATGATGCGCGGCGACGTCGTCGTCGTGGCCGTGGGGCTGATCATCGCACTGGCCTTCAGCACCCTCATCAAGGCGTTCACCGACAGCATCATCAACCCGATCATCACCAGAGCGCAGGGCGGAAGGTCCGTCGCTCTCGGAGTCCAGCTCGGTGAGCCCGGCAACACCGCCACCTACGTGAACATCGGTGCCTTCGTCTCGGCGCTCGTCTACTTCCTCATCTTCATCGCGGTCGTCTACTTCCTCATCGTCGTCCCGTACAAGCACGTCCAGGCCCGCCGCGGAGTCACGCTGTTCAGCGACCCGACGCCGGTGAAGACGTGCCCGGCCTGCCGGTCCGAGGACCTGCCGGCGGATGCTCGCAAATGCCGGTACTGTGCCACCGATCTGGCGACGGGCGCCGGGGCCGCCTGAGATCAAGCTGATGACCCCGGCCGTGCCGGCCGGGTCGGGTGACCGCGTCAGCCCGTGGGCGTGCCGATCTGGTCGCGTTCCAGGGAGGAGCGCAGCTCGGAGAGGGCCTGAGCGGTGGCCGTCACCGGGGACGCCTCGAGTGCGCCGGTGATCAGCTCGGCCAGCCGCTCGGTGAAGGTCCCTTCCGCCGTGTCGACCAACCGCAGGCCGTCGTCGGTCAGGACCAGCAGCGACGACCGGCGGTCCGCCGGATTCGGCCGGCGGGCCACCCATCCCTGCCGTTCCAGGCGGTCGACGCCCTTGCTGGTGGCCCCGATGCCGACGGCGAACTCGGCGGCCAGGTCCGCCACCCGGGACCCGGGGTGGTCACGGAGGTGGCGCAGGAACTCGAACTGCGACGTGACGATCCCGTGCCGCTCGCGAAGTCGGTCGTTGAGCGCGTTGTACAGACGCGTCTCACAGCGGACGAGGTCGGCGAAGAAGCGCGGGAGGTCGACGGGATCGCCACTTGATTTAGATGCCACGGCATATAGTGTAGTGGAAGGTACTTACGACGGGAGCACCCGCATGAGCAAGGAACAGCGCGCCCGGATCGACGTGATGCTGCGGCAGCCCCGGCCCGAGGGCCCCCGGTCGGTCGAGGCGATCCGAGCCGGGTTCAAGGCGTTGATGGCCCAGATGATCGTGCCCGACGCCATCCGCACCACGCGGACGAAGCTCGGCGACCGACCCGCACTGCGCGTCGAGCCGGACGACGGCCCGCGCACCGGGACGATCCTGTACTTCCACGGCGGCGGCTACGTGTGCGGCTCCCC
This sequence comes from Kitasatospora sp. NPDC024654, assembly GCF_055559155.1. Lineage (NCBI taxonomy): Bacteria > Bacillati > Actinomycetota > Actinomycetes > Kitasatosporales > Streptomycetaceae > Kitasatospora > Kitasatospora sp. NPDC024654. Next base: position 74,832 of record NZ_JBVHLF010000036.1, on the reverse strand, counting down.
GGAGACCGCGCTGTCGCTGACGGGGCACCTCGTGGCCAGGACCGGCTTCGGGTCGTACTCGCTGGACTACCGGCTCGCCCCCGAGCACCCGTTCCCGGCCGCGATCGAAGACGCCCTGAGCGCCTACCGCGCCCTGCTCGACAGCGGTGAGGACCCCTCGGCCATCGCGTTCGCCGGGGACTCCGCCGGTGGCGGCCTCTCCGTCACCACCTGCCTCGCCGCCCGCGACGCCGGCCTCCCGCTGCCCGCCGCCATCGCGGCGTTCTCCCCCGGCCTGGACGCCACCCGGACGGGGGAGAGCATGGACGGCAAGGCGGGCGTCGACCCGTTCTTCACCCGCGAGAGCCTGGAGCACACCGGAGCCATGTACCTCGCCGGAGCCGATCCGCACCAGCCCATGCTCAGCCCGGCCGTCCTCGCCGACCTGACCGGTTTCCCGCCGATGCTCGTCCAGGCGGGCGCGAACGAGGTGCTCCTGGACGACTCCACCCGCATCGCCGCCCGGGCCCGGTCCGCCGGAGTGGACGTGATCCTCGACGTCACCGCCGACGTGCCCCATGTGTTCCAGGCCTTCGCCGGTGTCCTCGACGAGGCCGACCAGGCGCTGGACCGCGCGGCCCTCTTCCTCGCCCAGCACGTCCGCACTCCCGACGGGGCGGAGCTCCGCGCCGGGAGGCGGTGACCGCTGGTCCGTGCCTACCGAGGTGGCCGATGTCGTCCAGTCACCGGGGGCGAGCGGATCCGAGGTCAGGGCAGGGTGAGGATCCGGGGGCCGTCCTCGGTGATGGCGATGGTGTGTTCGATGTGGGCGGCCCGGCTGCCGTCGATCGTGCGCAGGGTCCATCCGTCGCGGTCGGTGCGGTAGTCGTTGCGTCCTCCGGCCATGAGCATGGGTTCGACGGCGAGGGTGAGGCCGTGGCGCAGGGGGAACCCGCGGCCGGGTCGTCCGTGGTTGGGGAGGTGGGGGGCCTCGTGCATCCGGCGGCCGATGCCGTGGCCGCCGAAGTCGGCCGGCATGCCGCAGTCGGCCTTGCGGGCGACCGTGCTGATGGCATGGGAGATGTCTCCGATGCGGTGGCCGACGGTGGCGGCGGCGATGCCGGCGTCCAGGGCCCGCTGGGTGGCGGCGATGAGTTCGAGGTCGGCGGGGCGAGGGGTGCCGACGGTGAAGCTGATCGCGGCATCGCCGGTCCAGCCGTCGAGCTCGGCTCCGCAGTCGATGCTGACCAGGTCGCCGTCGCGCAGGCGGTAACCGTCGGGGATGCCGTGCGCGACGGCGTCGTTCACGGAGGCGCAGATCACGGCGGGGAAGGGGACCGGGGCGAAGGAGGGCCGGTAGCCCAGGAACGGAGAGCGTGCCCCGGCCGTGGTCAGAACGGCCCGGGCGGCTTCGTCGAGCTCGCGCAGGCGCACTCCCACGGCTGCCGCCGCGCGGACGGCCGCGAGTGCGTTGGCCACGATGCGTCCGGCTTCCCGCATCGTCTCCAGCGCCGTGTCGGTCTTGATCTCCACCATGTGTCAGGACTCCCTGCGATGCGATACCACCCAATATCTATACCGGTATTAGTATCACGGGCATGGTGAGAGTTCCCTTGAGTCCGCAGGAGCGGCGACGCGGAGAGCGCTTCGGCGCCCTGCTCCGCCAGGCCCGCGGCGATCGCAGCATGGTGGACGTGGCGGCAGCGGCTGGGGTGTCCGCGGAAACGCTCCGCAAGATCGAGACCGGCCGGGCCCCGACTCCGGCCTTCTTCACCGTGGCAGCCCTGGCCCACGCCCTGGGGCTGTCACTCGACGACCTGGCCGCGGCCTGCGCGGAGGATGCCGACCTCGGGGCGCAGGCCATGTCGGCCTGAACGCCGGGCACGCGCCGGCGCGTCGCGGATGTCGGGCGGAGCCGGGATTCCCGGCTCCGCCGGGCCCCGGCCTCAGACCTGGCCCATGCCACCGTCGACGCACAGGTCCATGCCCGCGCAGAAGCTGCTCTCGTCGGATGCGAGGAAGAGGGCGGCAGCGGCGACTTCCTCGGGGCGTCCCATGCGCCCGAGGGGGATGGCCGATGCGAAGGCCTCCCTGATCGCGTCGGCGGCTTCCTTGGAGTCTGCCTGGCTGTCCATGATCGGGGTGTCGATCGGGCCGGGACTGAGGGTGTTGACCCGGATGCCGCGGTCCCCCAGCTCCTTGGTCCAGGTGCGGGCGTAGGAGCGCACGGCGGCTTTGGTGGCGTTGTAGGTGGTGTACTTCTCGATCCCCAGGTAGGCGGCGATCGAGCCGACGAGGATGATCGATCCGCCGTCTTCCATCAGCGGCAGCGCTCTCTGGGCCGTGAAGAGGGTGCCGCGGGCGTTGAGATCGAAGGTGCGGTCGAAGCCCTCCTCGGTGATCCGACCGAACTCCTGCGGCTTGACCAGACCCGAGTTGGCGACGACGACGTCGATCCGCCCCTTCTCCTCCGCGATGGTCCGGAAGAGGCGGTCGAGGTCGGCGGAGACGGTGACATCGCCCTGGACGGCCATGACGTTCCGGCCGATCTCGTCCCTCGCCCTGTCCAGTTCGGGCCGGCGCCGCCCGGTGATGAAGACGAAGGCGCCTTCCTCCACGAACCTCCGCGCGATGGCGAATCCGATACCGCTGTTGCCGCCGGTGACGAGGGCGACCTTGCCGTCCAGCCTGTTCATGGCCGTGACCCTTCATGCGTGAATCGTGCGAGCTCTGCCGGCGGATCCCCGTAGGTGTTCCGGCCGCTCCGGATTCTCATTCGGCGATGAGGTCGTACACGGTGTTGCCCATGGGCGTCGCCCTCTCTCAGGGTAGGCGACTGGCGACCCCGGCGCCCGTCCCCTGGTCCAGGGTCGCGCCGTCGAAGCGTGCCCGCGGGGATCGAGGTGGCCGAGGGTGCCCAGGGTGCTGGCGACGACGATCAACCGTCCGCCGGGCCGCATCACCGGGGCGAAGGAGCGCAGCACGGCGTGGGTGCCGCTGTTGGCGACGTCGATGAACTGGTCGGCCTGCTCGGACTGCGGCCGGTCGGGGGCGAGGCGGGCGGCGGCGTTGGAGATCACGATGTCGGCCCCGCCGTGGCGCTCGCGCAGCTCGGCGGCGAGTGCGGCGACCGCGTCGGCGTCGGTGACGTCGAGTCCCCGGCCCTCGACCCGGCTCCGGGTCCCGGATGCGTGCGCGACCTGGGCGGTGGCCTCGGCGACCCGCCGGTTGTCGCGGCCGGTGAGCAGGACCAGGTCGGCCGGGTCGGTCCGGGCGGCCAGGCCCTCGACGAGTGCGCGGCCCAGGCCCTGGTCGGCGCCGGTGACGAGGGCGATGCGTGGTGCGTTCATGGCTCCACGCCAGGGACTTTCCAGTCATGCGACCGACGAAAGTCACGCACCGCTGGTATGCGCAGATGTCATGGAATTCACGGGGGCCCCGTTGACCGCGCGGCGGGTCCCGCGCGCGGTGGCCGGGGGCTGACGGTGGCACCTTCGACCTCCGCCGTCCCCGCCGACCGCCGCCTCGGCTGCAGTCGGCTGCCGGGCGCACCCGCCCGGTGTGCGCCCGGCCGTTGCGCGGACGATGGAGGAACGCTGTGCCGCCGACCTCGGAGCCACTGCGGAAGTTGGGCTTCCTGACGATCGGGCTGTCCGAGGAGGACGACCCCCGACGGGGTCACGAGGCGACGCTCGACCTCATCGACCTGGGCGAGCAACTCGGCTTCGGCAGCGCCTGGGTGCGCCATCGTCACCTGCAGTACGGCATCTCCTCCCCGGTGGCCGTCCTGGCGGCGGCCTCGCAGCGCACCAGCCGGATCAGTCTGGGCACGGCGGTCATACCTCTGGGCTGGGAGAACCCGCTGCGGCTGGCCGAGGACCTGGCGACGGTCGACATCCTCTCCGGCGGCCGCCTCAACCCGGGTGTCAGCGTGGGACCGCCGACTCACTACGACCGGTCAAGAACGCGCTCTACCCCGACACCGGCGAGAACGAGGACTTCGGCTACGACCGGGTCCGGCGGCTGCTGGACTTCGTCCGCGGCGAGCCGGCCAGCGACTTCGACGGGACCGAGGGCATCGAGGTGTTCTCGAGGCGGGTGCAGCCGCACGCTCCGGGGCTGGCGGCCCGTCTGTGGTACGGCGGCGCCAGCCTGCGGTCGGCTCGGTGGGCCGGTGAGCACGGGATGAACCTCCTGACCAGCAGCGTGGTGAGGGCCGAGGAGTCCGAGGACTTCGCCGAGATCCAGTTGTCGCACATCAGGACGTTCCGGGCCCACCACCCCGAGGGCGACCGCGCCCGGGTCTCCCAGGGCCTCGTGGTCATCCCACGACACCGCCACGCGGGAGCAGCGGGCCAAGTACGCGCAGTACGCACGCCGGCGGGTACCGCGTACCGCCGCGCCGCAGGGGCCGGCCCGCCTGATGTACGCCCCCGACCTGGTCGGCGGCTCCGCGGAGATCGCCGAACGGCTCTACTCCCACGCGGCCTTCCGCGAGGTCGACGAGGTCGCCTTCGCGCCGCCCTTCACGTTCGACCGCGACGACTACGTCCAGATCCTCACGGACATCGCCACCAGGCTCGGACCCGCGCTGGGCTGGCGACCGGCGGCCTGACCCACGGTGCCGTCGAGCCGGGAGAACCGACCGCGGCACGACGAGCTCCGGTGAGCGCACCGACCGCGCCGAGCCGGCCGCCGCCCCGGGGCGTGGTGGACCGACCGACCGGGCCGCCGGGACGGGAGCGGCGGCCCGACCCGGCGGCCCGCCGGCCGGCGGCGCCTCAGTCCAACCGGGCCTCGAAGGCCAGCTCCCGGGACAACTCGTCGACCCGGGCGGTGGGCAGACCGCGGGCGACGAACCAGGCACCGACGTTGCGCACGTCGCGCTCCAGGAAGGCGCGTCCGCGCGGATTGGCGACCACGTCGACGATCTGCGGCACGTCGATGATCACCAGCCGGCCCCGGTGGACCAGGATGTTGTAGGCGGAGAGGTCGCCGTGCGCGTACCCGTCCCGGGCCAACGACACGAGCGCGGCGCCGAGTTGCTCCCAGAGGTCGGCCAGGTCGGCCTCCTCGGGCCGGACCTGGGCCAGCCGCGGCGCCGCGGTACCGGACTCGTCACCGATGAACTCCATCAGGATCTCGGTGCCGAGGATCTGCACCGGGTAGGGCACCGCCACCCCCGCTGACCAGAGCCGGCAGAGCGCGGCGAACTCGGCCGCCGCCCACTGGCCGGCGATCGCCTGCTTGCCGAACTCGGTCCGTTTGGCCATCGCCCGGCTGACCCGGGACTCCTTGTGGCTGCGACCCTCCAGGTAGCCGGAGTCGCGGTGGAACATCCGGTGCCGGCCGTCGCGGTAGCGCTTGGCGGCCAGCAGGGTACGGCGGTCGGTGCCGGGCACGGCGCGCTCCAGTAGGAAGACGTCCGCCTCCTTGCCGGTCTTCAGGATGCCGAACTCGGTGTCGACCGCGGCGAGTTCGGTCACCACCCAGTCCGGGCGCGGCTCGGGGCCCTTCTCGGTCGGGGTGGACTGGTCCCAGATGGACCAGCGGTCGCCCTCCGGCGGGCCGTCGGAGGACTGGCCGGGGACGAGGTCGCCAGCACCGTCCCAGTCGGGCTGGTGGTCGGCGTGGTCGGTGAACGCCTGCTCGTGGGCGTCGTCGTCGAAACCGCGCCTACCGCCGCCCTTGGTGCGGATGCGGGCGAAGGACTCGTGGTCGTTGAAGTGCTTGGGCACTGCGGTGATCTCCTGCGGGAGGGCCCGCCGGAGGGTGCGTCAGCGCACGGAACGTCAGCCGGCAGGCAGGGGATGGGGGGAAGCGTCGTAGGGCGCGCAGACGAGAGCGCGCCGCGTCACAGCGGCGACCATCGGTCAGCACCTCCCTCACGAGAAGATCCTCGGCAGCCCAGCCGGGCAGGAACCCGACCGATCGTATCGGTTCGGCCGTGGCGCGCAAACGATTTATTCTGGCTGATGCCGGTCGTACTGTATGGACGTGCATCGGCAGCCTTCTCCCGGCTCGGGGCTCCAGCGAGCCCGGTCGTTCCTGATCCTGGCCACCGGCCTCTACCGGGCGAGCCATCTGACCGGCGGTCTGCTCGCCGTCGCCGAGCACGAGCGGAGCCGGCCCGGGGCCTGGACGGTCCTCGGCGCCGCGGTGGTCTGCAGCTTCCTGGTACACGGGCGGGCGCTGCGCGACGGCGCCCTCGACGAGCGGCTGGTCTGGCTGGACGTGCTGGTCAGCGGCTGCCTGCTGCCGTTCGCGGCGGTCGGCTGGAGCTCCGCCGGGGCAACCCCGGCCCAGGCCGCCTGGGTACTGCTGCTCGGTGGCTCGGCGGGCGCCACGGCGGCCGTCGCCGGCTCCGGGCGCCGGGCGCTCGGCGCGGTCCTGCTGCTGGCTGCCGTTCATCTCTGCTGGCATCAAATGGTTCACTCGGGTCCGGCCGTCCTCGCCGGCGACCTCAACGCGCTGGCCTCCTCGGCCGTGCTCGCCCGGGTCTTCTGGTGGTACCTGCGCCGCCAGGGCCGGCTGCTCGACGCCGCCACCCGGCGCGCGCTGGCCGCCGAGGCCGAACGGGCCCGGTACGCCGAGCGGCTGGACCACCACCGGGCCCTGCACGACACCGTGCTGGCCACTCTCACCGTGATCGCGGCCGGCGGGGTGGACGCCAACACCGCCCCGGTACGCGAGCGCTGCGCCCGCGACGCCGCCTACCTGCGCCGGCTGATCCAGCGCGGCACCGAGCCCGGTGGCCGCCCCGAGATCGGCGCGGCCCTGGAGCAGGTGGTCCGTTCCGTCGAGGAGCTGGGCCTCACGGTCACCGCCCAGTACCGGGCGCTGCCCGAGCTCCCCGGTGAGGTGGCCGGCGCGCTGGCCGCCGCGGCCGGTGAGGCGCTCACCAACGTGCTGCGGCACGCCGGCACCCGCCGCGCCCACCTCACCGCCACCGGCACCGGCACCGGCACCGCGGACGGAATCCGGATCACCGTGGCCGACCAGGGCACGGGCTTCGATCCGGCTCGCACCCACCCCGGCTTCGGCCTGCGCCGCTCGGTGCACGCCCGGTTGCGCGAGGCCGGCGGACGGGCCGCGGTGGACAGCGCGCCGGGCGAGGGCACCTGTGTGGAGCTGCGGTGGCCGGCGTGATCACGGTCGCGGTGGTGGACGACGACCGGATGCTGTTGGACGGGATGCGCTGCTGGCTGCGCCAGGAGCCCGAGGTGGCAGTGGTCGCGGTCGCGGCCACGGTACCGGAGTTGCTCGCAGACACGGCCGGCGGGCCCCGCGCCCACCCCGCCGCCGTGGTGCTGCTCGACCTGGTGTTGCGGGACGGCTCGCTCCCGGCCGACAACATCCGCCGGCTGCGCGCGGCCGGCAGCCGGGTCCTGGTGATCAGCACCGTGCCCGACCGGCACCGGATCCTCGCGGCCCTGGCCGCCGGCGCCGACGGCTACCTCACGAAGGACAACGACCTGCCCACCCTGGTCACCGCGATCAGACAGATCGCCACCGACGGCGGCGCGCACTCGCCCGAGCTGGCCTTCGCCTGCGCGCACGACGACCGGCCCGAGCGGCCCCAACTCGCCCCGCGCGAACTCCAGGTGCTGCTCGACTACGCCTCCGGGCTCACCCTCAAGTCCGCCGCCCGCCGGGCCGGCATCACCCCGAACACCGCCAAGGACTACCTGGACCGGGTCAAGGCCAAGTACCAGCGGGTGGGTCGCCCCACGTACACCAAGACCGACCTGGCCCGCCGGGTCCGCGAGGACGGGCTGGATCCCTGACCGCCGGCGGCGGGCGCCGGCCGGCGGGCACCCGGGCAAGCCCCCCGAACGGGTGGCGGCGGGGGATCGGGCGGTGCCGCTACCGTCGCGCTCAGCCGAGAGAAAGTGAGAGGTGCATGAAGTCCATCGGTATGTGGCTGGCCCGCCTGTTGTCCGCGCTCACCCTGGTGGCCGGTGGGGTCGTCTTCTTCGCCGGTGCCGCGCAGGCCGCCACCATCTGCGGCAGTGTCCAGGTGCCGCCGGGCCAGGTGATCGTCTCGGAGACACTGACCAACAGCTGTACCGGCGGCTACCTGACCGAGACCATCCAGCCCCCGTCCAACGGGCTGCAGATCTGCGAGAACGGCCCGGTTCCCAGCCCGTACGTGATCACCTCGACCTACACCACCAACAGCTGCGGCCCCTACCAGACCGGCCGGATCAACACGGTCTACAACGGCATCCAGATCTGCGGCAACTCCAACGGATCCATCCCCAACGGGTACGTGATCACCAGTGAGGGCCCGAACAGCACCTGTGCCCAGTGGTACGCCGAGGTGCTCCACGTCGCGGGCAACGGCAGCCAGATCTGCGGCAACTCGCCGATCCCGGCGGGCTACGTGATCACCGCCAACTACCAGTTCGGGCCCTGCGGCATCTACCTGGGCGGCAACATCAACACCGCTTCCAACGGCATGCAGTTCTGCGGCAACTCGCCGATCCCGGCGGGCTACGTGATCACCGCCAACTACCAGATCGCGTCCTGTGGCCTCTACCTGGGCGGCCGGCTGAACACCGTCTACAACGGCATCACCGCCTGCGCCGACTCCCCGACGCCGGCCGGCTACTGGATCGCGGCCAACGGCATCCAGAACGCCAGCTGCGGGATGTACCTGGCCGAGGTCCTGCGCGACAGCTGAGGCAGCGCACCCGGTCGGGCCGCGCGCCCCGGTCCCCGCCCCGGCGGGTGACCGGGGCGCCGTGCCGCTAGTCGGCCGGCCCCAGCGCACCGGCCGTGCGCAGTTGGGCGATCCGGGCCGGTGGGTAACCGAGCGAGGCCAGCACGGCCGTGGTGTGCTCACCCAGCGCCGGCACCGGGCCCATCGGCAGCTCGAGCCCCGCGAAGCCGAACGGCGGCAGCAGTCCGCGGACTTCGCCCGCCGGGGTGGCCACCGGCCGCCAGCGGTCCCGGGCGGCCAGCTGCGCATGCCGCAGCAGGTCGCCGACGTCGTTCAACCGGGCGCAGGCGATGGCCAGTTCGTCCAGCAGGCGGAGCGCCTCGGCCGCCGTCATGGTCGCGGTCCGCCCACCCACCATCGCGTCCACCAGCCGGCGCCGCCGTACCCGGGCCACGTTGGTCGCCCACTGCGGATCGTCGGCCAGCTCCGGGCGGTTCAGGAATCCCGCGGCGAACCGGGCCCACTCCCGGTCGTTCTGAATGCCGATCAGTACCTCCTGGCCGTCGGCGGTCGGATAGGCGTCGTAGGGTGCGATCGCCGGGTGGGACAGGCCGGCCCGCTCCGGCGTGCGGCCGGTCGCCTGGGTGTGGTGCAGCTGGTAGCCCAGCCATTCGGCGGTCGCCTCGAACATCGCGACCTCCACGGCGCTGCCCACCCCGGTCCTGGCCCGGCCGACCAGCGCGGCCAGCGTGCCCGACAGCGCGTACATGCCCGCCGCGATGTCCGAGGTCGGCACGCCGGTCTTGGCCGGCCGGTCCGGCGGCCCGGTCACCGAGGCGAGGCCGGTCTCGCACTGGATCAGCATGTCGTAGGCCCGCCGGTCCTGGTACGGGCCGCCGGTGCCGTAGCCGGAGAGGTCCACCGTGACCAGGCGCGGGTGACGGGTCCGCAGCGTCCCGGCGTCGAAGCCGAGCCGGGCCGCGGCGCCGGGCGACAGGTTCTGCACGAAGACGTCGGCGCCGGCCACCAGGTCGGCGAGCACCGTCCGGCCGGCCGGCGTCCCGAGGTCCAGGGTGATCGACTCCTTGCCCCGGTTCAACCAGACGAAGTGGCTGGCCAGACCGCCCACGCTGTGGTCGTAGGCCCGCGCGAAGTCCCCGCCGTCCGGCCGCTCCACCTTGACCACCCGGGCTCCCAGGTCGGCCAGGTGCCGGGTCGCCAACGGCGCGGCAACCGCCTGCTCCAGCGCGACCACGGTGACCCCGGCCAGCGGCAGCTCCATGCCCGCCCTCCCGCTCCTCGCTCCGACGGTTCCCCGCAGCCCTACCCCGCCGGGCGCCCGGTCACTCCGCGGCGCGGCCGCCGGGAAGGTCGACCACCGCCGGTGCCAGCCCTCGTCCGGAACACCCCCGCGTCGCCCTCAGCCGACCGGCGCCGGGTGCTGGATGACTGCGAGCGGGTGACCCGGCGCGGAATCTTCGCACGCGAACCGCCCGCCCGGGGGCACCTCCCCGCCGAGGACCGGGGGAGGGGCCCCGTCGGGGAGGCGCGTCGTGGTGAGGGCCGGCGTGCGGAGGAACGCGTCAGGGGAGTGCGCGGAAGCCGGCCAGGATGCGCTGGGCGGCCAGTGTCGCGGTCAGCCTGCCGTCCCGGACCTGTTGCTCCAACTCCGGTGTGATGCGCCGGACTTCGGGGTGTTCGCGGAGTTGGGCGAGGAGCTGGTCGTGGACCATCGCCCAGGTCCAGTCGACCTGCTGGCTGCGGCGCTTGGCGGTCAGCGAGCCGGTGGCGTCGAGGAGCCGGCGGTGCTGCTCGAGGCGTTCCCACACGGTGTCGAGGCCGGTGCCGTCGCGGCCGCTGCAGGTGAGCACCGGCGGGGTCCAGGCCGCGTCCGGGGCCTGGAGCAACCGCAGCGCGCCGGCCAACTCCCGTGCCGCGGCGCGGGCGTCGGTCTCGTGCGGGCCGTCCGCCTTGTTGACGGCGACCAGGTCGGCCAGTTCCAGGACGCCCTTCTTGATGCCCTGGAGCTGGTCGCCGGTTCGGGCCAGGGTGAGCAGCAGGAAGGAGTCGACCATGTTGGCCACCGTGGTCTCCGACTGCCCGACGCCCACCGTCTCCACCAGGACGACGTCGTAACCGGCGGCCTCCATCACGACCATGGACTCCCGGGTGGCGCGGGCCACCCCGCCCAGCGTGCCGGAGGTGGGGGAGGGGCGGACGAAGGCGTTCGGGTCGACGGCGAGCTTCTCCATCCGGGTCTTGTCGCCCAGGATGGAGCCGCCGGTGCGGCTGGAGGTCGGGTCGACGGCGAGCACCGCGACCCGGTGGCCGCGGCCGGTGAGCATGGTGCCGAGTGCTTCGATGAAGGTCGACTTGCCCACGCCGGGCACGCCGGTGATGCCGACCCGAACCGCCCGGCCGGAGTGCGGCAGCAGGTCGACCAGCAGCCGCTGGGCCAGTTCGCGGTGGTCGGGCCGGGTGGACTCAACGAGGGTGATGGCTCGCGCGATCCAGGCGCGCGAGCCATCCAGCACACCCTGCCGGTAACGGTCGAGATCGATCGTCCGAGGTGCCATCGGTTCAGCGGCTCACAACTCGTGGCCGAGGTCGGCGGCGAGCGTCCTCAGCAGGTCGTGGGCCGCGTCCGGGATGACCGTGCCGGGCGGGAAGACCGCGGCGGCGCCGGCCTCGTACAGCGCGTCGAAGTCCTGCGGCGGGATGACGCCACCGACCACGATGGTGATGTCCTCCCGCCCGGCCTCGGCGAGTTCGCTGCGCAGCGCCGGCACCAGGGTCAGGTGCCCGGCGGCGAGCGAGGAGACGCCGACGATGTGCACGTCGGCCTCCACCGCCTGACGCGCCACCTCGGCGGGGGTCTGGAAGAGCGGTCCGACGTCGACGGTGAAGCCGAGGTCGGCGAAGGCCGTGGCGATCACCTTCTGGCCGCGGTCGTGCCCGTCCTGGCCCATCTTCGCGACCAGGATGCGCGGGCGCCGGCCCTCGGCCTCCTCGAATCTCTCGACCAGCTCGCGGGTGCGCTGCACGCCCTCGGACGGTCCTGCCTCGTCTCGGTACACACCGGAGATGGTACGGATCTGGCCGGAGTGCCGCCCGTACACCTTCTCCAGGGCGTCGGAGATCTCGCCGACGGTCGCCTTGGCCCGGGCGGCGTCCACCGCGAGGGCGAGCAGGTTGCCCTCCAGCGAACCGCCGCCCCGCGGGCCGGACTCGGCCGCGGCGGTCAGCGCGCGCAACGCGTCCTGGCAGACGGCCTCGTCGCGCTCGGCCCGCAGCCGCCGCAGCTTCTCGACCTGCTGGGCACGGACCGAGGAGTTGTCGACCTTGAGCACGTCGATCTGCTCGTCGTTGGCGACCCGGTACTTGTTGACGCCGATCACCGGCTGGCGGCCGGAGTCGATCCGCGCCTGGGTACGGGCGGCGGCCTCCTCCACGCGCAGCTTCGGGATGCCCGCGTCGATCGCCTTGGCCATGCCGCCGGCCGCCTCCACCTCCTGGATGTGCTGCCAGGTACGGCGGGCCAGGTCGTGGGTGAGCTTCTCGACGTACGCGCTGCCGCCCCACGGGTCGATCACCCGGCAGGTGCCCGACTCCTGCTGGAGCATCAGCTGGGTGTTGCGGGCGATCCGCGCCGAGAAGTCGGTCGGCAGGGCCAGCGCCTCGTCGAGGGCGTTGGTGTGCAGCGACTGGGTGTGGCCCTGGGTGGCGGCCATCGCCTCCACGCAGGTGCGGGTGACGTTGTTGAAGACGTCCTGCGCGGTGAGCGACCAGCCGGAGGTCTGCGAATGGGTGCGCAGTGAGAGCGACTTGGTGTTCTTCGGGTCGAACTGGCCGACCAGCTTGGCCCACAGCAGGCGGGCCGCCCGCAGCTTGGCGATCTCCATGAAGAAGTTCATGCCGATCGCCCAGAAGAACGACAGCCGGGGTGCGAAGGCGTCCACGTCCAGGCCCGCGCCGAGGCCGGCCCGCAGGTACTCCACGCCGTCGGCCAGGGTGTAGGCCAGCTCCAGGTCGGCCGTGGCACCGGCCTCCTGGATGTGGTAGCCGGAGATGGAGATCGAGTTGTAGCGCGGCATCCGCTGCGAGGTGTAGGCGAAGATGTCGGAGATGATCCGCATCGACGGCTGCGGCGGATAGATGTAGGTGTTGCGGACCATGAACTCCTTGAGGATGTCGTTCTGGATGGTCCCCGCCAGCTTCTCGGGCGGCACCCCCTGCTCCTCCGCCGCCACGATGTACAGCGCCAGCACCGGCAGCACCGCGCCGTTCATGGTCATCGACACCGACATCCGGTCCAGCGGGATGCCGTCGAAGAGCTGGCGCATGTCGTAGATCGAGTCGATGGCCACGCCCGCCATGCCGACGTCACCGGTCACCCGCGGGTGGTCGCTGTCGTAGCCGCGGTGGGTCGGCAGGTCGAAGGCGACCGACAGGCCCTTCTGGCCGGCGGCCAGGTTGCGGCGGTAGAAGGCGTTGGACTCCTCGGCGGTGGAGAACCCCGCGTACTGGCGGACCGTCCACGGCTGGTTGACGTACATCGTCGGGTACGGTCCGCGCAGGTACGGCGCGACGCCCGGGTAGGTGCCCAGGAAGTCCAGTCCGGCCAGGTCCTCACCGGTGTACAGCGGCTTGACGCCGATGCCCTCCGGGGTCTCCCAGAGCTGCTCCTCGACGTCCCGGCCGGTGGCCTGCCGCCAGGCGGACCGCCACCGCTCGCCGCTGACCTCGGCGGGGTCCCCGTCCAGGCCGATGGTGGTGAAGTCGGGGATCATCCCGCCGCTCCGATCTCGTCGAGGAGGGTGGAGAGGACCGCGACCGCGTCGCAGCCCGCGAAGACGAACTCGTCGACGCCCGCGCGCCGGTACGCCTCGCCCAGCTCTCCCGGTCGTCCCGCCAGCAGCACCTTCGCGGCGCCGGCGGCCTTCAGCGCCTTGGCGACGGCCTCGGCGTGTTCCGCGTACTGCTGGTCGCCGGAGCACAGGCAGGCGACGGTCGCCCCGCTCGCGGCGAAGGCCTCGGCCAGCGCGGCCGCCTCGACGCCCTCGGCGGCGACGGTCTCGATGCCGCCGGCCTGGAAGAGGTTGGCGGCGAAGGTCGAACGGGCGGTGTGCACGGCCGCCGAGCCGATCGAGGCCAGGAGGAGCCGAGGCCGGGCGCCGGTCGCGGCCAGCCGCGCGTCCGAGCGGGCGCGCAGCGCCTCGTACGCCTGGGCGCGGCGCACCCGGGGCAGGCCGCCGCCGAGCGGCGCCGGTGCGGGCTCGCGGACCAGCGGCTGCTCACCGAGGTTGGGGAACTCGCTGACGCCGGTGACCGGCTCGCGCCGCTTGGCCAGCGCGACCGAGCGCTTCGCCCAGGTCTCGGCGATCCGCTCGCCGATCAGCCCGGAGTCGAGGGCCGCCCGCTGGCCGCCGGCCCGCTCGATCTCCTGGAACCAGCCCCAGGCGGCGTGCGCCAGCTCGTCGGTGAGCCGCTCCACGTACCAGGAGCCGCCGGCCGGGTCCACCACCCGGGCCAGGTGCGACTCCTCCAGCAGGATCGACTGGGTGTTGCGGGCGATCCGGCGGGCGAAGGCGTCCGGCAGGCCGACGGCCTCGTCGAAGGGGAGCACGGTGACGGAGTCCGCGCCGCCCACCCCGGCGGCCAGGCAGGCCACCGTGGTGCGCAGCATGTTCACCCACGGGTCGCGCTCGGTCATCATCACGCTGGAGGTCACCGCGTGCTGGCGCTGCGCCGCCGCCTCGGCCGGGGCACCGCAGGCCTGCACCACCCGGGCCCAGAGCCGGCGGGCGGCGCGGAACTTGGCGATGGTGAGGAACTGGTCCTCGGTGGCGGCGTAGCGGAACTCCAGCTGTCCGGCGGCCGCGTCCACGGACAGCCCGGCGGCGGTCAGCAGGCGCAGGTAGGCCACGCCGGTGGCCAGCGAGCAGCCGAGTTCCTGGGCGGCCGAGGCGCCGGCGTCGTGGTAGGCCAGCGAGTCGACGGTGAGCGCGCGCAGCCCGGGGTACGTCCGGGCGCAGCGCGCCGCCAGCTCGGCGGCCTCCGCGAGGTGGGCCGAGGTGGCCTCGGCCTCGCCGGTGCGGGCGAGCAGGGCCAGCGGGTCCGCGCCGAGGTTGCCCGCGGCCGCCTCGGCCGGGACGCCGCGCTCGGTCAGGAGGGCGAGCAAGCGCTCGGCGGCGGGAGTGAAGTCGGCGCCGGCGTCGAGCACCACGGCGGCCAGGTCGAGGTACACGCCGTCCAGGGCGGCCGGCAGGTCGGCGACCGGCAGGCCCGCCGCGCCGACCGTCAGCCAGAGGGAGGTGCCCCCGTTCGCCAGGTCGGCCAGCATCGCCTCGTTGGTGCGTCGGGGATCCGGGTCGGCGTGCCGCTGCCGGATGTCCCAGCCCGCGATGGCCGAGCCCTCCGGGCGGCCGCCTCGCACGAACGGCGGGAAGCCGGGGTAGCCGGCATCGGCCGGGGCGTCCTCGGCGGTGTACAGCGGACGGGCGCGCAGGCCGTCCTGGAGCTGAGTGGTGAGCGCCTCCTCGGCGTCCGTGCCGGTCACGTTCTGCGCACCTGACTTGCGCAGCACGCCTTCGACAAGACGCTGCCACTGCTCACGGGTTGCATCCGGGAACTCGGCGGCCAGAGGAAGCCCTTCGGGCAGGACCGTCATGGGGGAAGGTTAATGCGGGTGAGCAGGGCCGCAGCAGACCCCTACGGTGTGACGTTTCCCTCGCTGCACTCCCGGGTGCGGGGAGTGCCGCACCGGGTAACGGGGCCGGCGCCCCGGCCGAGCGGCTCGTTCGTGCCCGCCTCGGGGCCCGTCGGGGTGTCAGCCCCTAGGCCGATCGGGGTGGTTGCCGGGCGGGAATAGGGGGAGCGCGCGGGGGATCCGGGCGGAGTGTCCGCGCTCGCCGGGTGTGCGGTCGGCGCGCGCGGACACGCCGCTTCGACCGTGGCCCGGTCGGTGCCGGTCGGGCCACTGCTGGCCGGCTCAGCGCCGGCCGGCTCGGCGGAGGAGCAGGGCGGTGAGGCAGCCGCCCGCCAGCACGACGGTCGCACCCGCGAGTTGGGCGGTCTCGACGCTGGAGGCGAAGGCGGTCAGCACGGCGGCGCGGTCGGTGGCGGTGGGGGTGGCGGCCTGGGCGGCCGGGAGGGAGCCGGCGCCGGCCAGCGAGGCGGGCAGCAGGGAGCCGAACCGGGCGTTCTGTACCGCGCCGAGGACGGCCACGCCCAGGCTGCTGCCGACCTCGGCCAGGGTGGCGTCGATCCCGGCCCCCGCGCCGGCCCGGTCCGGCGGGATCGCGCCCAGCACCGCCTCGACGATGGCCGGGTTGGCGAGCGCGCAGCCGGCGCCCATCAGCACCAGCCCGAGCAGCAGCACGGGGTAGCCGTCCGGTCCGGAGCGGGCGGCCACCGCGAACCCGCCGGCCAGCAGGGCCATGCCGAGCGCGATGGCGCCCGGTGATCCGAGCCGCCGGATCAGCCGGCCGGAGAGCCCGGCCAGGTTGAGCACGACCACGGTGAGCGCGAAGGGCGCCATCCGCAGGCCCGCCTCAAGCGGCGGGTAGCCGCGGACGAACTGCAGCTGCTGGGCGAGCAGGAAGAGCACGCCGGCGCTGCCGAAGGTGATCAGCAGCACGCCCGCGACCGCGCCCAGGAAGCGCCGGTCGCGGAGGAAGCGCGGGTCCAGCATCGGGTGCCGGGCCCGCCGCTGCCAGTGGGCGAAGGCGGCGAGCAGCAGGGCGCCACCGAGGGCCGGGAGCAGCACCCGGGGGGCCGGCCAGCCGTGCCCGGGTGCCGCGGTGATCGCGTAGACGACCGTGGCCAGCCCGGTGCTGGAGAGCAGCGCCCCGGGCAGGTCGGGCCGGCCGGCCCCGGAGCCGCGCGACTCCGGGACCAGCAGCGGGGTGGCGACCAGGCCGAGCAGCACGATCGGCAGGTTGAGCAGGAAGATCGCACCCCAGTGGAAGTGCGCCAGTACCAGACCGCCGATCGGCGGGCCGGCCGCGAAGC
Source organism: Kitasatospora sp. NPDC024654 (assembly GCF_055559155.1). NCBI lineage: Bacteria > Bacillati > Actinomycetota > Actinomycetes > Kitasatosporales > Streptomycetaceae > Kitasatospora > Kitasatospora sp. NPDC024654. Next base: position 58,175 of record NZ_JBVHLF010000036.1, on the reverse strand, counting down.
CCAGGGCGTTGACGGCGCTCCAGGCGCCGATCGCCCGGGGGCGCTCGGTCTCGTCGAAGAGCTGCATCACCAACGCCAGGGTGGTGGTGAGCAGCAGCGCGCCGCCGACCCCCATGGCCGCCCGGGCCGCGACCAACTGGACCGTGGAGTGGGCGAGTCCGGCCGCCAGCGAGCCGAGGCCGAAGACCGCCAGCCCGGCCAGCAGCAGCCGGCGCCGGCCGTGGCGGTCGGCGGCACTGCCGGTCGCGAGCAGCAGGCCGGCCTGGACCAGCGAGTAGGCGTTGACCATCCACTGCACGTCGGCGGTGCCGGCGCCGAGATCCCGGCTGAGGGTGGGCACGGCCACGGTGAGCACGGTGTTGTCGATCAGCACGGCGAGTTGGGCCAGGCAGAGCACCGCGAGTGCCCACCACCGCCTGGTGGGGACGGGGTTGACCGTCACGGTCGGGGTCCGAAACGGGCGATCGGGTTCCGCAGCGTGCCGGCCAGCTGGAGGGCGCCGGACGGGTCGGCCAGGTCGACCATCTGCTGGTTGTCGCGCAGTTGCAGCCGGTTGAGGCAGGCGAGTGCGAACTCCTCGGCGAACAGGTCGAATCGGTGCAGCCGGTCGGCCAACTGCGGGACGGCGTCCCGGTAGTCGTGGACGCACTCGGCGACAGTGCGCCAGAAGGTGTCCTCGTCCAGTACGCCCTCGGTGGTGAGGATCGCGTTGAGGTAGCGGAAGAAGCAGTCGAAGACGTCGGTGAAGATGGAGAGCAGCTGGAGTTCCTCGGGCACCTCCACTTGGATCCGCCGTACCTGCGGCGGCAGTTGGGTGTCCGGGTCCATCACCGCGATCTCCTCGGCGATGTCCTTGAAGATCGCCCGCTCGACGGTGCCGCCGTCCAGCACCAGGATGACGTTCTCGCCGTGCGGCATGAAGACCAGCCCGTAGGCGTAGAAGCTGTGCAGCAGCGGCTTGAGGTAGGCGTCGAGGTAGCGGCGCAGCCACCGCTCGGGGGCCCGCCCGGACTGCTCGATCAGCGCGGCGGCGAACGAGCGGCCGTCCCGGTCGGTGTGCAGCAGCGAGGCCATGGTGGCCAGCCGGCGACCCGGCTCCACCGCGGTGACCGGGCTCTCCCGCCAGAGCGCGGCGAGCATCTTGCGGTACGGCGAGTACCGGTCGGTGGCGGTCTCGAACTGCCGGTGCCGGTAGCCGATGGCGGCCCGCTCGCGGATGATGGTCAGCCCGGTGCCGCGCAACACCTCGTCACCGGCGATCAGTTCGGCCAGCCAGTCGTTGATGGCCGGGGTGCCCTCCATGTAGGCGGCCGAAAGTCCGCGCATGAAGCCCATGTTGAGCACCGAGACGGCGGTCTTGACGTAGTGCCGGTCCGGGTGGCTGCGGTTGAAGAGGGTACGGATCGACTGCTGGGCGAGGTACTCGTCCTCGCCCGGCCCGAGGCAGACCAGGCGCCGGTTGCCGAGCTCGGCGGCGAAGGTGACCGACAGCTTGTGCCACCACTGCCAGGGGTGCACCGGGAGCAACAGGTAGTCGTCGGGGTCGAGGCCCAGACCGGTCAGCGTGTCGGCGAACCGGGCCCGGGTGTCCGCGCCGAGTTCGGCGTCGATCAGCCGGTCGTAGTCGAGGTCGGCGCAGCAGCTGAAGGTCGCGTGGTCGCGGTGGGCGGCCAGCCAGATCAGCCGGATGGGGGCGGCGGCCTCCGGCGCGTAGGCGTGGTACTCGTCGCCGCCGAAGCCGATCCGTCCGTTGTTGGCGACGAAGCCGGGGTGGCCCTCGGTCATGCCGCTCTCGATGGCCTGGAAGTCGGCCTTGGCGAGCTCCGCGGCGCTGACCGGCGGCTTGCCGAGCTTGTAGGCGGTGCCGGCCAGGGTGGCGCCGATCTCCTCCAGGTAGACCGGCAGGATCCGGTCGGTCAGGCCCAGCGTGCCGCGCAGTTCCAGGCAGAAGTCCAGTGCGTCGAGCGGGAGTTCGACCTCGCCGCGGTGGCGGCTGAGGCTGTCCGGGTCGATCTGCCAGTGGTCCAGGCTGAGCCGTCGGGCGGCGAAGCGGTACTCCACCGTGCCGTCGTCGCCGCGCACGGCGTAGTGGCCCGGCGCGGTCGGCTCGGGGGCGAGCAGCCGCTCGTGCGAGAACTCGGCCAGCGCCTTGCGGACCAGCAGGCGGTTGGCGCGCGCCCAGGCGGCCGGGGTCAGGTGGGCGGTGGCCGCCACCGGGTCCGTGGTGCGCGGGTCGCCGGTGGACGGGGTCAGCACGTGGATGCTCCTTGGGTGGCGAGGAACCGGTCCCTGGTGCAGATGCTGAGCAGGGCGTCCTTCTCGGGCTTGTGGATGGTGCGCAGCGGGGTGAAGCCGACCGCGGCGTTGAGCGCCTGGACGGCGGTGTTGCGGACGTCCGGCTCGACCACCACCCGGTGGGTGGTCGGGTCGGCGAAGAGCCAGGCCATCACGGTGCCGAGGACGGCCCGGGTGAAGCCGTGCCGCGGGGTGTCGGTGGGCGCGCAGAGGAAGTGCATGCCGACGTCGCCCGGCTCCGGGTCGTACAGGCCGACCAGCTCGACCCTGGCCGGGTCGTAGCGCTCGGCCAGGAAGGACGGCCGGCCGTCGACGAGGCCCAGGAAGGCGTCGTGGCCGGCGGCGTCGGCGATCCGGCGGTACTCGGCGCGGACCTGGTCCAGGTCGGCGTCGAGCATCATCCAGAAGGCCGCCTTGGGGTGGGTCACCCAGCCGTGCAGCAGGGCGGCGTCGGCCTCCGGGTCGAGCGGGCGCAGCTCGAAGTCGCCGAGCCGGTCGTCGTGGCGCCGGAAGACGGTGGTGCTCACGCTCACGCTCATGCGACCACCCCCTGCGGCGCGCCGAACTCCTGGAAGGCGATGGTCTTCTCGATCGGGTAGTGCTCGCGGCCGAGCAGCTCGCGGATGATCCAGGAGTTGCGGTAGGGGCCCATGCCGAGGTCGGGCGAGGTGATGCTGTGGGCGTGGGTCCCGGCGTTCTGCAGGAAGATGCCGCGGCAGGTGACGTCGATGCTGTAGTTGCGGGCGACGTCGAAGCGGCCGCGCCGGTCCCAGCGGATCCGGTCGCGGACCGGTTCCAGGAACGCCGGCGGGCGGTAGCGGTAGCCGGTGGCCAGCACCAGGCCCTCGGTGTCGAGCGCGAACTCCCGCCCCTGCTCGACGTGGTGGAGTCCGAGCCGGTAGCCACCGCTCGCCTCGTCATAACTCGCGCTGGTCAGCGCGGTGTTGGTGAACAGCCGGGTGGGCACCGGCCCGCCCAGGCTCTTCTGGTAGAGCAGGTCGTAGATACCGTTGATGAGTTCGGCGTCGATGCCCTTGAACAGGCCCTTCTGCTCGGCCTCCAGGCGGTAGCGGGTCTCCTCCGGCAGGGCGTGGAAGTAGTCCACGTACTCGGGGGAGGTCATCTCCAGCGTGAGCTTGGTGTATTCGAGCGGGAAGAAGCGCGGCGAGCGGGTGACCCAGTTCAGCCGGTAGCCGTCGGTGTCGGTGTCCGCGAGCAGGTCGTGATAGATCTCCGCCGCGCTCTGGCCGCTGCCGACCACGGTGATGCTGCGCTTGGCCTGCAGCGCCGCCTTGTGCTCCAGGTAGGCCGAGTTGTGTACGAAGTCGCCGCCCAGGCCCTGGCAGGCCTCGGGCAGGTAGGGCGGCGTGCCGGTGCCGAGCACCAGGTGCCGGGCGTGGTGGACGACGGTCTCGCCGGTGCCGGACTGCCGGGCGTGCACGGCGTAGTGGCCCTCGTGCTCGTCGTACTCGACCGAGGTGACCTCGTGGCCGAAGCGTATGCTGCGCAGCTTGCCGGCGGCCCAACGGCAGTAGGCGTTGTACTCGGTGCGCACCGGGTAGAACCGCTCGCGGATGTAGAAGGGGTAGAGCCGCCCGGTCTCCTTCAGGTAGCTGAGGAACGAGTAGGGCGAGCTGGGGTCGGCCAGGGTGACCAGGTCGGCGAGGAAGGGCGTCTGCAGGGTGGCGGACTCCAGCAGCATGCCGGGGTGCCAGTCGAAGTCCGGCTTGCTCTCCAGGAACAGGCCGTCGAGCTCGCCGATCGGCTCGGTGAGGCAGGCCAGGCCCAGGTTGTAGGGGCCGAGCCCGATGGCGATGAAATCGTGGGTGGACATGCGGGTCTCCCGTGCGGAGGGTGTTCGGGGGGCGGTGGTTCAGCCGGCTCGGCGGACCGGCTCGGCGGCGGTCTTCGCGCGCAGGTAGCCGCCGGCGTGCTCGGCGAGCAGGTCGAGCACCTGGGCGATGTCGTCCAGCGTGGTCTCGGGGTTGAGCAGGGTGAACTTGAGGAAGTGCCGGCCGTCCACCTTGGTGCCGGCGACCACGGCCTCGCCGGAGGCGGCCAGCGCCTCGCGGGCGAACAGGTTGGCGTCGTCGGCGAGTTCGCGCTCCGGGCCGGCCGGCGGCAGGTAGCGGAAGACCACGGTGCTCAGCTGTGACCTGGTGACCACCTCGAAGCGCGGGTCGGCGCTGAGCAGGTCGTAGGCGTCGGCGGCGCGGTCCACCACCTCGTCGAAGAGCTCGCCGACCGCGTCCGCGCCCATCACGCGCAGGGTCAGCCAGAGCTTGAGGGCGTCGAACCGGCGGGTGGTCTGGATGCTCTTGTCGACCTGGTTGGGGATCCGCCGCTCGGCCATCCGGGCCGGGTTGAGGTAGTCGGCGTGGTAGGTGGCGTGCCGCAGCACGGCTCGGTCGCGCACCAGCAGGGCGCTCGAACTGACCGGCTGGAAGAAGGACTTGTGGAAGTCGACGGTCACCGAGTCGGCCCCCTCGATGCCGTCCAGCAGCTGCCGGCGGGTGGGCGAGACCAGCAGCCCGCAGCCGTACGCGGCGTCCACGTGCAGCCACACCCCGGCCGCCGCGCACACCTCGGCGAGCTGCGGCAGCGGGTCGATGGAGCCGAAGTCGGTGGTGCCGGCGGTGGCGACCACGGCCATCACCACCAGCCCCTCGCGGCGGCAGCGGTCGAGCTCGCGGGCGAGCACGGCGGGCCGCATCCGGCGGTCCTGGTCGGTGGCCACCGTGATCACGGCGTCCGGGGCGAGGCCGAGCATCTTGGCCGACTTCTGCACGCTGAAGTGGCCGGCCTCGGAGGCCAGGATCCGCAGTCGGGGCAGCAGGTCGGAGCGGGAGCCGGCCGCGCAGGCCTCCTCGCGGGCCAGCAGCAGGGCCTGGAAGTTGGACTGCGAGCCGCCGCTGGTGAACACCCCGTCGGCGTCCGGACCGAGCCCGACCCGCTCGGCCGTCCAGTCGATCAGCCGGCGCTCGATCAGGGTGCCGCCGGCGCTCTGGTCCCAGGTGTCCAGCGAGGAGTTGACCGCGCTGAGCACCGCCTCGCCGAGCAACGCCGGTATGACCACGGGGCAGTTGAGATGGGCCAGGTAGCGCGGGTGGTGGAAGTAGACGGCGTCCCGCAGGTAGACGTCCTCCAACTCGTCGAGCGCCCCCGCGATGTCACCGAGCGGCCGCTCCAGGTCGATCCCGGCCAGCCCGGGGGCCAGCTCGTCGGGGGATATCCCGCTGAACGGCCGCTCGGTGCCGGCGATCCGGGTGGCCACTCGGTCGACACCGTGCGCCAGCGAGACCCGGTAGTGGTCCACCGTACGGTCGTTGAACAGGTGCGCGCGGGCTCCTGCCGGCGGGGCGTCGACGGTCAGCGGGGCGTCGACGGGGTGTCCCGGGTAACTCATGGTCAAGTCCTCAAGAGTCGGAGCCGATCGGGGAACTTAGGTTAGCCTAACCTAAGTTCCCCGAGGTCGGTGCCCTCCGCGGAATGCGGACCGCCGGCACCCCGGGGCCGGGTCGTCAACCGGTGGCCGCGGCCAGCTTCTCCGCGAGCAACTGCTCCTCGGAGGTGCCGAGCCGCCAGTACCCGGAGAACCCCACCAGGCGGCGGTCGAATCCGCGCTCGCCGACCAGGTGCCGGCGCAGCGCCCGGACCGCACCGGACTCGCCCGCGATCCAGGCGTACGGGGTGCCCGCGGGCAGCTCGGCCGCCCGGACGGCCGCCAGCAGCGGGCCGCCCGCTCCGGGGGCGGCACTCTCGCGCACCAGCCAGGTGATCTCCGCCTCGGCGGGGGCGTCCAGGTCCTGGATGTCCGCCGCGTTCGGGACCTCGACGAAGACCAGGGCCCGGGTGTGCGGCGGCAGCCACTCCAGGATTCCGCCGACCGCCGGCAGCGCGGTCTCGTCGGCGGCGAGCAGCAACCAGTCGGTGTCGTCCGGCGGGCGGAAGCCGACACTGCGGTTGTCCTCGGTGACCGGGCCGAGCAGCACGACCCGGTCACCGGGCCCGGCCCCGGCCGCCCACCGGGAGGCCGGGCCGAGATCGCCGTGCAGTGCGAAGTCCACGTCCAGTTCGGCCGGTTCGCGGCGCTGGGCGCGGATCGTGTAGGAGCGCATGACGGCCCGCTCGGACTCGTCCACCGCCCGCCAGGCGGCGAACCAGCCCTCGCCGGTGCGGTCCGGCAGGACCGGGGCGTGCTGCCCGGGGTGCGGCAGGAAGAGCGAGAAGCTCTGGTCCCGGCCGCCCGAGGTGAAGGCGCGCAGCTGCTCGCCGCCGAGGGTGATCCGCACCATGGTCGGTCCCAGCCGGCGGCTGCGCAGCACGCGCGCGTCGAAGAAGCGGTACTGCCCGGAGACGATGTCGCTGCTCATCGGCGGCTCAACTGACCTTCTTGGCGCTCTGGATGGCCTTGGCCAGCCGTTCCAGCAGCGGTGCCGCACCCGCGTAGGAGTACCGGGGCACCGCGTCCCACGGGGTGATCTGGTTCGCCTTGACGGCCGGCAGCTGACTCCAGGCCGGCTTGGCCGCCAGGTCCTTCGGCTGCAGGGCCGTGCTGCGGTCGTCGAGCAGGATCAGGTCCGCGGCGTACTTGCTCGCGTTCTCCCAGCTGAGGCTCTCGTAGTAGCCGCCGGTGTCCAGCTTGTCCGGGACCACGAGGTCGACTCCGAGCTGGGCGAAGTACATCAGGTCGGCGCTGTAGCCCGGGTTGGACACGTAGAGCAGGTCGGCGCTGCCGGAGGCGGCCATCACCTTGAGGCCGCCGCTCGCCTTGGCGGCCTGGCGCACGGCGTCCGCGGCGGCCTCGAAGCGGGCCTTGGCGTCGGTGACCTTCTTGGCGTTCAGGTCGGCGCCCAGTGACTGGGCCAGCTCCGCGTAGCGCTGGATCGGGGTCGTCAGCGGGACCCGGGCGGTGGTGATCCCGACCACCGGCGCGAGCTGGAGGATCTTGTCCTTGCTCTCGTCCGGCACGTACCAGAGCGCGCCGGGGTCGTACATGTGAGTGACCAGCAGGTCGGGGCGCAGGGCCGCGTACTTCTCGATGTCGAAGTCGCCGTAGGCGTTTCCGATGATGGTCACCTTGTTCACGTCGAGGTCACCGGCCTGCGGGTCGGCCTGCCCATTGGCGAGCTTGGTCTCGCCGAAGACGCCGACGATCTGCTGGTCGACGCCGAAGTCGACCAGGGCCGCCGCGGTACCGGTGAAGGCGACGATCCGGCTGGGGGTGCTCTTCGTGGTCGCCGTGGTCTTGCGGTCGTCGGTGAAGGACCAGGGGCCGCCGCTCGGGTGGCCCGCGGCCGGGGCGGACGTGGCGGTCGAGCCGCCGTGCTTGCCACAGGCGGCGAGGACCGCGCCGAGCCCGGCGACGCCGCCCGCGGCGAGCAGACCGCGCCGGGAGAGCGAAGTGGTGTTTCTGAACAGTGGCATGACGGTCTCTCACTCTCACAGGTGCGCGAAAAGTGGGGTGATACCCACGGCGGAAGTTAGGTTAACCTATCCTAAGTAACTGTCCGGAGGGGGCGACTGCCCGCTCCTCGGCCGCCCTGGAGCCACCGTGTCCGTCACCCGCAGCTCGCCGGCCACCGCCGACCTGGCGGCCGCACCGCCGCCACGCGGTCGGCCCCCGGGGAGCCGGGCCGCCGCCCGAGCCGCGGGCCTCGCCGGCTCCCTGCTGCTCCTGCTGCTCGTGCTCGCGCTCAGCATCGGGGTGGGGGCGAAGGAGCTCTCGCTCGGCGAGGTCTGGCACGGCCTGCTCGACCGGAGCGCCGCCAGCTACCCGGTGGTGCACCAGATGCGGCTGCCGCGCACCCTGCTCGGCCTGGTGGCCGGCATCGCGCTGGGCCTGGCCGGCGGCGTGATGCAGGCGCTGACCCGCAATCCGCTCGCCGACCCCGGCCTGCTCGGCATCAACGCCGGCGCTTCGGCCGCCGCCGCCACCGCCGCCTCGTTCCTGGGCGTGGCCACCTTCGCCGGCTACGTCTGGTTCGCGCTGGCCGGCGCCGCGGTCGTGTCGGTCCTGGTGTACGCGGTGGGCGGCGGGCGTGGCGCCACCCCGGCCCGCCTCGCGCTGGCCGGCTCGGCGCTCAACGCGGTCTGCTACTCCTACGTGAGCGCGGTGATGCTGCTGAACACCACCGCGCTCGACCGCCTTCGGTTCTGGACGGTCGGTTCGCTCGCCGGTGCCACTCCCGGCACGGTGGTCGCGATGCTGCCGTTCGTCGCGGTGGGCCTGGTGCTGGCGCTGGCGCTGGCCCGGCCGCTCAACGCGCTGGCCCTGGGCGACGACTCGGCCCGCGCGCTCGGCGCCCACCCGGGTCGGGTCCGGGTCGCGGCCATCGTCGCGGTGACCCTGCTGTGCGGGGCGGCCTCCGCCGCCTGCGGGCCGATCGTCTTCGTCGGGCTGCTGGTGCCGCACGTGGTGCGCGCGCTCACCGGCCCCGACCTGCGCTGGCTGCTGCCCTACTGCGCGTTGCTCGCGCCGGTGCTGCTGCTGGGCGCGGACGTGCTCGGACGGGTGCTGGGCCGGCCCGGCGAACTCGAGGTGGGGATCGTGACCACGGTGCTCGGCGGGCCGTTCTTCCTCGCCGTCATCCGCCGCGGAAGGGTGGCCCAGGCATGACAACGCATCGGAGCACCGGCGTGCTGCGGCTGCCGGGTGGGATCTCGCTGCGCTTCCGCCCCCGGGCGCTGGCCGTGGCCGGCGGCAGCGCGCTGCTGACCGCCCTGCTCGCCGTGCTGGCGCTCGGCAGCGGCGACTACCCGATCCCCCCGGCCGACGTGCTGCGCGCGCTCACCGGCGGCGGCTCACCCGCCGACGAGTTCATCGTCCAACAGCTGCGGCTGCCCCGGGTGGTCACCGCCCTGCTGGTCGGCGTCGCGCTGGCGCTGGCCGGGGCGGTCTTCCAGACGGTGGTGCGCAATCCGCTGGGCAGCCCGGACGTGCTCGGCTTCACCCAGGGCGCGGCGGCCGGGGCGCTGGTCGTGGTGGTCGCGGGCGGTAGCAGCCTGGCGCTGGCCGGCGGCGCGGTGGCCGGTGGGTTGGCCAGTGGTGTGCTGGTGTACGCGCTGGCCTGGCGGCGTGGAGTGCACGGCTACCGGCTGGTGCTGGTGGGCATCGGCGTGTCGGCGATCCTCACCGGCGTCAACGGCTACCTGCTGACCCGGGCCCAACTGATGGACGCCGCACGGGCGATGCTCTGGCTCACCGGCAGCCTGAACGGCCGTGGCTGGGAGGTCGCCGGGCCGCTGCTGGTCGCGCTGGCCGTGCTGGTCCCGGTGGTGCTCTGCTGCGGGCCCGCGCTGCGGATGATCGAGCTGGGGGACGACACGGCGTACGCCCTCGGCGTGCCGGTCGAGCGGCTGCGGCTGGTGCTGCTGACCGCCGCGGTGCTGCTGGCCTCCTTCGCCGCCGCGGCGGCCGGCCCGGTCTCCTTCGTCGCGCTCACCGCGCCGCAGGTGGCTCGCCGGCTGACCAGGGCGCCCGGGCCCAACCTGCTGCCCTCGGCGCTGCTCGGCGCGGCGTTCCTGGTCGCCGCCGACTGGGTCGCCCAACGGTCCGTTCCCGGCCACGAGTTGCCGGTCGGCGTGGTGACCGGCGTGCTGGGCGGCGGTTATCTGGTGTGGCTGCTCGCCACCGAACGGAAGGCGGGCCGGATATGAGCGACTCGACCACCCGCGGCGGAACCGCGGCCGACGACGGAGGACAGATGCACGAGCCCGAGCAGTCCCGGGTGCCCGACCGGTTCCGGCTGAAGGGCCAGGGGCTGACCCTCGGCTACGAGCGGCGGATCATCGCGGAGGAACTGACCGTCGCCATCCCGGACCGCTCGTTCACCGTCATCGTCGGGCCGAACGCCTGTGGCAAGTCCACCCTGCTGCGCGCGCTCGCCCGGATGCTGAAGCCGGTGCGCGGCAGCGTCCTGCTGGACGGTCAGGACATCGCCGCGCTGCCGGCCAGGCGGCTCGCCCGCACCCTCGGCCTGCTGCCCCAGACGTCGGTCGCGCCGGACGGGATCACGGTGGCCGAGCTGGTCGCCCGCGGCCGCTACCCGCACCAGGGCCTGCTCCGCCAGTGGTCGCCCGAGGACGAGCGGGTGGTCGCCGAGTCGATGGCCGCCACCGGGGTCGCCGACCTGGCCGACCGCCTGGTCGACGAGCTGTCCGGCGGCCAGCGGCAGCGGGTGTGGATCGCCATGGCGCTCGCCCAGCAGACCCCACTGCTGCTGCTCGACGAGCCGACCACCTACCTCGACATCACCCACCAGATCGAGGTCCTCGACCTGTGCGCCCGGCTGCACGAGGAGCAGGGCCGCACCCTGGTGGCCGTGCTGCACGACCTCAACCACGCCGCCCGCTACGCCACCCACCTGATCGCGGTGCGCGACGGGCGGGTGGTGGCGGTCGGGCCACCGGCCGAGACCGTCACCGCCGAGTTGGTCGAGGAGGTCTTCCGGCTCCCGTGCCAGGTCATCGACGACCCGGAGACCGGTACCCCGCTGGTGGTGCCGGCGGCCCGCCGACGCCTTCGACGCCAGGAGCCGGTGTGAGCATCGAGACCTACCGGGACGCCTGGGGCATCCCGCACCTGCGCGCCGACAGCGCGAACGAACTCGCCTTCGCCCAGGGGCGCAACGCCGCCGTCGACCGGGCCTGGCAGATCGAGGTCGAGCGGCACCGCGCGCTGGGAACCACCGCCGCCTTCCTGGGAGCCGAGGCGCTCGGCTGGGACACCTTCGCCCGACGGGCCCGACTGGCGGACACCGCCCGCCGCTGCTTCGACCACCTGGACGCGCCGACCGCCGCCTGGGTCACCGCCTATGTCGCGGGGGTCAACGCCGGCCTGGCCGAAACCGCCCACCGAGCACCGGAGTTCGCCGCCAGCGGGCTCAACCCCGGTCGCTGGCAGGCGTGGACCCCGCTGGCGGTCTGGCTCTCCACCCACGTCCTCTTCGCCGGCTTCCCCGGCAAGCTCTGGCGCGAGGAGGTCGCCGGCCGGCTCGGCCCCGACCGGATCGGGCTGTTCGCCACCGACGGCCCCGGCACCGCCGGGAGCAACGGCTGGCTGATCGCCGGCGAGCGGACCGCGAGCGGCGCCGCGTTGATCGCCGGCGACCCGCACCGGTTCATCGAGGACCCGGGCATCTACCAGCAAGTCCACCTGGCCTGCCCGGAGTTCGACGTGGTGGGGCTGGCCGTCCCGGGCGTCCCGGGGCTCGCCCACTTCGGTCACACCGGTACCGTGGCGTGGGCGATCACCAACGCGATGGCCGACTACCAGGACCTCTACCGGGAACGGCTGCGCCGCCGCGCCGACGGCGTGCTGGAGGCGCTCGGCCCGGACGGTCCGCGGCCCGCCGCCGTGCACACCGAGACCATCGAGGTGGCCGGCGCCGACCCGGTCCGGATCGAGGTGATCGAGACCGAGCGCGGCCCGGTGGTGATCGGCGGACCGGACGGGCCGGGGCCGGCCCTCAGCCTGCGCTACCCGCCGCGGGTGCGTGAGGAGTTGGGCTTCGAGGCGTTGCCCGCCCTGCTCCGGGCGCGGACCGTGGCCGACGTGGACCGGGCGCTGGACCGCTGGGCCGAGCCGGTCAACGTGGTGCAGGCGGCGGACACCGCGGGCGGGCTGCTGCACCGGGTGGCCGGCGCGGTGCCGCTGCGCCACCCCGACAACGCGCTGCGGGTGGTGCCGGCCTGGTCGGCCGAGCACGCCTGGCGGGGCTGGCAGCCGATGCCGCGCGAGGCGGTGGACGGGATCGCGGTGATGGCCAACCAGCGGGGACTGGCCGAGCCGCTCGGGGTCGAGTTCGCCCCGCCGTACCGGGCCGAGCGGATCCGCGCACTGCTGGACGCACCGACGCCCTGGCGGGCCGCGGACCAGAAGGCCGTCCACACCGACACCCACCTGGCCGCCGCCGAACCGCTGTTGGCGTTGCTGGCCGGTCTGGCCGGGCTCTCCCCGCGGGCCGCCGGGTTGCGCGACCGCCTGCTGGCCTGGGACCGGCGGATGGCCGCCGACAGCACCGACGCGGCGTGCTTCGCCGCGCTGCGGACCGCGCTGGTGCGACGGCTGGCCGCGCGCCCGGAGCTGGCCCGGCTGGCCGAGCCGAACCCGTACCCCGAGCTCTTCCAGCCGTGGCTGGCGCTGCTGCTGCGGATCGGGTACGCGCTGAACGGGGTGCTCACCGGCGGCCTGCTGTCCGAGCCGGACCGGACCGAGCTGCTCGCCGCCGCCGTCGAGGAGCTGGCCGCGGACGGCCCGCCGACCGTCCGGTGGGGCGAACGGCACCGGCTCGCGCCCTGGCGGGCCTGGCCCACCGGGCCGGAGGAGCGCTGGCCCGAGCTGGCCGGCGACCACGACTGCGTGCTGGCTACCTCCAGCGTCCCCGGCCTCACCGACCGCAGCGCCCGCGGCCCGGCCGCCCGCTACGTCTGGGACCTCGACCGGCGTGACGACAGCGGGTGGGTGGTGCCCTTCGGCGCCTCCGGCCGGCCCGGCGACACCCACCGGCGCGACCAACTGCCGTACTGGCTACGCGGGGAGCTGATCCCCGTGATCACCGACTGGACCCGCCTCACCAAGGAGCACGATGACCACCGCTGAGTCCCCCACGCGCCGGGCCGTGCACGAGCGGACGGTGGACGGCTTCGGCACCGTCCGGATCGTCCCGGTCGACCCGGTGGCCGACCTCGACCTGCTGCACTCCTGGGTCACCCAGGAACGGGCCCGCTTCTGGGGCATGCTGGACGCCGACCGGGCCCGGGTGCACGAGATCTACGCCTACCTCGACTCGCTCGACACGCACCACGCGTACCTGCTGTGGCGGGACGGCCGGCCGGTCGCGCTCTTCCAGACCTACCAGCCGGAGGCCGATCCGGTGGGGGAGTACTACGACGTCCAGCCCGGTGACTTCGGCGTCCACCTGTTGATCGGCCCGTGCACCGGGGAATCCCGGCGCGGCTTCAGCGAGACGCTGATCGCGGTGTTCCTCGGCTTCGTGCTGGCGGACCCGGCCCGGCGGCGGATCGTGGTCGAACCCGACGCCCGCAACGACAAGGCGATCGCCCGGCTGCTCCGGTCCGGGTTCGTCCTCGGACCGGAGATCGAACTGCCGGAGAAGCGGGCCCGGTTGGCCTTCCTGAGCCGGGACGCCGTGCCGCTCGGGTAGCCGTGTCCACGGGGCCGCGAGGGGGTGCGCGGTGCGCGGCCTGTTTTCGCTCGATGAGAGCGGCTACCGTGGCGGGTGGGGTCTCGCGCGAGAGTCGGGGGTCACGTCGGATGGAAGCATCGCCGCTTTACCTGGAACCGCGTCTGGAGCCGCGACTTGGCGCGTTGCTGCGGTCCGCGGACCTCCTGCACTCCCTGGTCGACGCCCTGGGCTCCCCGCTCAACCTGCTCCTGCCGGCGCAACTCGCCGAGAACGTGGCCCGGTTCCGCGCGGTCTACCGGAAGCACCGTCTGTCCGGCGGCATCCTCTTCGCGCACAAGGCGAACCGGTCGAGCGCGCTTGTCCGGCAACTCGCGGCGGGCGAAGCCGGATTGGACGTCGGATCGCTGGCCGAGCTGCGGCACGGGCTCGGTGCCGGCCTCACCCCGGACCGGATCACGGCGACCGGTCCGAAGACCCCGGAGTTCCTCTGGCTGGCCGCCCGCACCGGTGTCCTCGTCAACATCGACTCCCGTGGGGAGCTGGAGGGGCTGGCCGCCCTGGTCCGCAAGCACGCGCTGCCCCCGGCACGGATCACGCTGCGGCTGTCGGGCTTCCAGGGGCCGGGCGCGACGGTACTCACCCGGCCGAGCCGGTTCGGCACCCGGCCGGCCGAGTTGGACGACCTGCTGGACGCGGTGGAGGGTCATCGCGATACCACCGAGCTGGTCGGTGTCGGGTACCACCTGGACACCGTGGGCCTGCCGGAGAAGGCGGTCGCGCTGGAGGCCTGCGTCAGGGCGATGAACGAGTGCCGGCGCCGCGGGCTGCGTCCTCGGGTGATCGACATCGGCGGGGGCTTCGGCGTCAACTACCTCGCGCACCCCGAGCAGTGGGAGCGCTACACCAGCGAGCTGGCGAACGCGGTGCTGGGCCGGCGGCCCGCGCTGACCTGGCAGGGCCACGGCTACGGGCTGCGCGGCGAGTCCGGCACCCTCCGGGGCACCCTCGGACTCTACCCGGCCCACCGGCCGGTCGCCGCCGAGCGGTACCTCGACGAGTTGCTCTCGTCCCAGGCGCCCACGCTGGGGCGGCCGTTGGCCACGCTGCTGCTGGAGAACCTCTACGACCTGGCCATCGAGCCGGGCCGCGCGCTGGTCGACCAGTGCGGTGCGGTGCTGGCGACGGTGCTGGAGGTCAGGCGGACCCCGGAGGGCGATCCGTTGGTGCGCCTCGGACTGAACGCCGGCGACATCGGCCTCGAGGCGCACGGGGTGCTGATGGACCCGCTGCTCGTGCCACGGGACGGCGGAATGCCGGAAACCGGCCCGGTCGGTGTCTACCTGGTCGGAAACCTCTGCCTGGAAAGCGATCTGATCACTCGGCGGATGGTCTTCCTGCCCGGCCTGCCGGCTCCCGGCGACCTGTTGGCGTTCGCCAACACCGCGGGCTACTGCATGGACTTCGGCGCGCACCACGCGATGCGCCAGCCGGTCGCCCGCACGGTGGCCGTCGACCGGGCCGACGGGTCGTGGCGCTGGTGGCTCGACACCCAGTACTGGCCCATCTTCGCTACGGGGGAACAGAGTTGAGATACGACAGCATCACCGAGGCGATCGGCGACACGCCACTGGTCCGGATCGACCCGGCCGTGCACGGGCTGCGGAACATCGACCTGTACGCCAAGTTGGAGATGCTCAACCCGTTCGGCTCGGTGAAGGACCGCGCCGCGTGGAACATGACCCGCGACCGGCTGGCCGTCGCGACCGAACGCGGCGACACCATCGTGGAGTTGTCCAGTGGCAACACCGCGAAGGCGCTCGCCGCGATCGCCGGCATGCACGGCCTGCCGTTCCGCAGCGTGACCAACCGGATGAGGATCCCGGAGATCAAGGACCTGTTGCTCCTGCTCGGTGCGGAGATCGAGGAACTCCCGGGCCAGGCCGAGTGTTTGGACCCCACCAACACCGACGACCCGCTCACCCGGATCCACCGGATGCTCTCCACGGCGCAGACCGGCTACCTGCACACCGACCAGTACTACAGCGCGCTCAACACCGAGGCGCATCTGACCGGGACCGGTCCGGAGATCCTGCGCGACCTGGACGGCCGCGCTCCCGACCACTTCATCGCCTGCGTCGGCACGGCCGGCTCCTCCACCGGGGTGGCCACCTCGCTGCGCGAGCGTGATCCCGGGGTGGACGTGCTCGGACTGGTGGCCCACAAGTCCGACTTCATTCCGGGCATCCGGACCATCGACGAGCTGCACGAGGTCGGGCTGTTCGACCCCGCCGGTTACGACGGCATCGAGCCGGTCACCGCCGACGAGGCGATCGACGGCATGCTGACCCTGATCCGCCGCTGCGGTCTGCTGGCCGGCCCGACCGGCGGCGGCGCCTACTACGGCGCGGTGCGCCATCTGCGGCGGTTCGACGCCGAGTCGACCGAGCGCCGGACGGCCGTGTTCATCGTCTGCGACCGGGTCGAGAGCTACCTCAGCTACATCCGCCGACGCCGTCCCGAGCTGTTCAACCAGCCACCGCGGGCCAACTCGGCCGCCGATCTGACCGCGGCGGAAGTCGCCGCCGCCACCGTCATCGACGTCGAGCGGGCCCGGAAGTGGATCGCCGCCGAGCGCCCGCTGGTGGTCGACCTGCGCGGCCCGTTCGCCTACGCGGCGCTGCACATCGAGGGCTCGATCAACATCGTGGACCAGCTCTTCGAGGAACTCCTGCACGGTGGGCTGCCGTTCGGCCGGCAGCAACCCGTCCTGCTGGCCTGCCCGGTGGGGGAGCAGTCGCAGCGGTACGCCGCGCTGCTCACCCGGATGGGGCACCGCGACGCGCGCAGCCTGGCCGGCGGCATCATCGGCTGGCGGGACGCCGGTGCCCCGCTGGTGAGCGACTGAGGGGCCGGCCGTGCAGTCGGTGTTCAAGGAACTCGAGGACTGGAACGCGGAGTTGCGCGCCCAGTTCCCGATCATCACGGCCAGTCCGGAACTCGCCTATCTGGACAGCGCCGCGACCGCGCAGAAGCCGAGGGCCGTCCTGGACGCCGTGCGGACCTACCTGACCACGGCGAACGCCAATGCGGGCCGCGGCAGTTACCCGTGGGCCAACCAGACCACCGCGCTGGTGGCCCAGGCCCGGGAGCGGGTCGCCGCGTTCCTCGGTGACCCGGCCCCGGACCGGTCGGCGGTCCACTTCGTCAGCGGCGCGAGCGAGGGCCTGCGCACGGTGGCCCGGGACTGGCTCACGGAGCACCTGACCGACGGGGACGAGATCATCGTGCCGTTCGCCGACCACCAGGCGAACGCGCAGCCCTGGCTGGAGGCACAACGGCTGCTCGCCGCGCAGGGGGTGCGGGTCACCGTCCGGGAGATGCCGTACCAGGCGTCCTCGCACGACTACGATCCGGCTCGGCTGGCCGAACTGGTCGGCGAGCGGACCGCGTTCGTGGCCGCCACCCATGTGCACCACGTCTACGGCGGCGACCTGAACGTGCACCGGATCCGTCGGGTGGTCGGCCCCTCCGTGCCGATCTGCCTGGACGCCGCGCAGAGCGTCGGCCACCTGCCGGTCGACGTCGGCGCCCTGGACGTGGACTTCGTGGTGTTCTCCGGGCACAAGGCGATGGCCCTGCCCGGCATCGGGGCGATCTGGGCCCGCAACACCCGGGGCCCGGAGTTCGCCCCCGGCGGCTGGGCCGGCACCCCGAACACCAGCGGGATCGTCAGCCTGGTGGCGGCCCTCGACTGGCTGGACGCCGCCGCCCCGGCCAGGATCGAGCGCTGGACGGTCGCCCTGGCCGCCCGTCTCACCGACGGCCTGCGCCGGCTGCCCGGCTACGAGCTGCTCGGCTGCCAGTTGAGCCTGGCGGTGGACTCGCCGGTGCAGCAGCGGCACGGCATCGTGAGCTTCCGGCACCACGGGACGAGCGCCAACGACCTCGGCTTCGTGCTGTCCACCCACGGCTTCCTGGTCCGTGCCGACAGCCACTGCCAGGCCCGGGCCGGCGAGCAGGAGGACTCGGTACGGGTGAGCCTGCACGTCTACAACACCCCCGAGGAGATCGATCGGTTGCTGGGGGTGCTCAGCGCGCTCTGACCTGACCCGGGCGGCGCCCCGGACTTCATCGAAACGATTTTCGTTTCCATTTATGGACTAGAGTGTGCGCCCGGACCCTCGGTGGTGAGACCCGCGGTGGTGAAAGGGGCATGGATGGGCGTGAGCATGGCGCTGGCCGAGACCTGGGTCGAGCGTTGGGAGCGCCAGCAGGAGCGGTACGCGGTCGACCGCGAGGAGCGGTTCACGGTGATCGCCGACGTGGTGGAGTGGGTGACGGGCCGCCAGGAGCAGCCACTGGTCCTCGACCTGGGCAGCGGGCCGGGCTCGCTCGCGGTCCGGATCGCCGCCCGGCTGCCGCACGCGCACCTGGTCGCCGTGGACATCGACCCGCTGCTGCTGGAACTGGGTCGCACCCACGCCCCGGACGCGGCGCGCTTCGTCGAGGCGTTGATCGGGGCGGAGGGCTGGCTCGACGCGCTGGAGCTGGACCGCCCGGTCGACGCGGCCGTCTCCACCACCGCGCTGCACTACCCGGCGCCGGAGCGCCTGCTGGAGATCTACCGCGAGCTCGCGGCCGTGCTCCGACCCGGCGGCTTGCTGGTCAACGGGGACCACCTGGCCCCGCCGGATCCGGTCCTCGCGTCGCTCGCCGCCACGGTCGGCCACCGGCGGGCGGGGCGGCAGGGGCCGGTCCCCGCGGAGGACTGGGCCGCTTGGTGGGCCGCCGCCCGCCAGGTGCCCGAGTTCGCGGACCTGCTGGCCGAGCGGTCGGCGAAGGCGGCCCCGACCAGCGGAGAGGGCAACGGACTGTCGGTGCTCCAGCACCAGGAGCTGCTCCGGGAGGCCGGCTTCCGCGAGGTCGGTGAGGTGTGGCGGTACGGGGACAGCTGCGTCCTGGTCGCCGTGCGCTGAGCGCCGGCTACGGCCACTCGGCCTCGCCGGCCGTGGTGGCGGAGGGATCGTCCGCGTCCCACACCGTGGCGATCAGGCGCTCCGGGAGTGACTCTCCGCGCCGGGTCGCCTGCTGCAGGTACCGCTCGACCAGGAAGGTGGCGAAGTCGTCGGGAGACCGGCGAAGTTCGCTCTTGGTGGGCGGCGGAAACCTCAACAGCACGATCCCGTCGCCGCCCGCGCGGACTTCGCGCAACTGCCACCCGTAGTTGGGCATGGAGGCCTCCGGCGGTCTCTCGCGCCATCCCCGACCGTACGGCCCGCGCACGCACGGCCGGGCCTGCCTCCAATGTAACCGGGGGACCGGTCGCCCGAACGCCGGGAGCGGCGGGCCGGCAGCCCGCCGGTCCCGCCGCTCCCGGGCTCGCCGGGCCCGGGTCACGCCACGCCGTGACTAGGCCGACGGGGTGAGGCCGGCTCCGACGACGACCAGGCCGCCACCGGGTTCCCCGCCCAGCTGGTGCCCGCCGGCACCTCCTCGCCGCGCATCACCAGCGACGACGCCCCGACCGTGGTCCCCGCGCCGATCCTGGAGCCGGGCAGCGCGATGGAGTGCGGGCCCAGCGCGGCGCCCTCGCCCAGCCGGACCTGGTCCAGACGCATCAGCCGGTCGTGGAAGAGGTGGGTCTGCAGCACGCAACCCCGGTTGACGCTGGCCGCCGCCTCCACCCGGACCAGGTCGGTCTCCGGCAGCCAGTGCGTCTCGCACCACACGCCGCGCCCGATCCGGGCCCCGAGGCTGCGCAGCCAGAGGTTGAGCAGCGGGGTGCCGATCAGCGAGCTGCCCAGCCAGGGCATGGCCAGCGTCTCGACGAAGGTGTCGTACAGCTCGTTGCGCCACACGAAGCCGGACCAGAGCGGGTGCTCGCCCACCCGGAACCGGCCCACCAGCAGCCACTTCGCCAGCGTGGTGACCAGGCAGGCGAGCACGCCGGCGGCGAGCAGGACCACCCCGGCCAGCAGTGCCGCGCCGCCCAGGCCGCGCAGGACCAGCGTCTCCTGCAGGGCCGCGAAGACCAGGTCGCCCAGCACCGCGCCGGCCACCGCCGGCAGCAGCCGGCACAGCTCCACGCCGGCCCGGGCCAGCACCAGCCGGCGCGGCGGGTCGTAGGTGCGGCTCGCGTCGACGGCGTCCGCGACCCGGGGCAGCGCGATGCCCGGCCGCCCCAGCCAGGACGAGCCCGGCTCGGCGTGCGCGGGGGCGTCCGCCAGCACGCCCACCAGGGCATGGTCGGGCAGCTCCCGGCCGGGGCCGACGATGCCCGAGTTGCCGACGAAGGCCCGCCGGCCGACCCGCGCGGCCCCGAGCCGCAGCCGGCCGCCGCGCACCTCGAAGGGGGCCACCAGGGTGTCGTCCGCGAGGAACGCGCCGTCGTCCACCCGGGTCAGCGTGGGCAGCGCGAGCACGGTGGAGGCCTCCACCCGGCGGCCCACCCTCGCGCCCAGCAGCCGCAGCCAGACCGGCGTGAAGAGGCTCGCGTAGAGCGGGAAGAGCGAGCCGCGCGCGGTGTTCATCAGCCGGTTCACCACCCAGGCGCAGAAGGCGACCCTGCCGTGCGCCGAGTGGTCACCGGGGGTGAGCGGGATGCTGAACAGCCGGACCAGCAGGGCGGTCAGGGCCGCGTAGCAGGCCAGCGTCAGCACGGTCAGCGCCGGGGTGTACGCCAGCAGCTGGACCGTCGCGGCGCTCAGGGTCCGGGTGTGCTCGACCGCCGGGAAGCAGATGGCCAGCGCGGGCACGGCGGCGAGCAGCGGGATCAGGCCCAGGCCGGGCAGCGCGAGCGCGTACGCGAGGTCCCAGCGGCGGGAGTGGCGGCCCTCGGGTCCCGGCCGGTTCGCGCCGGCCGGTGCCGGGTCGCCGGTCGGCCGGGCCGGCGAGCCGTGCCAGCTCTCGTGGGCGGGCACCTCGCTCAGCACGCAGGACCCGGCGGCCACCTCCGCCCCCTCGCCCACCCGGGCGCCGGGCATCAGCATGGCGCGGGTACCGATCCGGGCCCCGGCGCCGACCTCGATCGCGCCGACGTGCAGCACGTCGCCCTCCAGCCACCAGCCGGCCAGGTCCGCCTCGGGCTCGACCGAGCAGCCGGCGCCGAACCGGGCCAGGCCGGTGACCGGCGGCGCGGCGTGCAACTCCGCGCCGGCCCCGACCCGGCAGCCCAGCGCACGGGCGTAGCGCCGGGCCAGCGGCGTCCCCAGCAGCGAGGCCAGGTTGAACATCGTCACCACCCGCTCGGCCGCCCAGAGCCGCAGGTGCACCGAGCCGCCCCGGGGGTACGAACCCGGCCGCAGCCCGGCGGTGAGCAGCCGGGCCGACCCCGCGCCGATCAGCAGCCGGCCGGGCCCGCCCGCCAGCAGCGCCAGGCCGCCCAGCACCACCCACCAGGAGGTGTGCGGGGCCCAGGGCAGTGGCCCGGCCAGGTTGTCGAGGGCGGCCAGCGCCAGCACCCAGCGCAGCCCGCTGGTCGTGAACAGCACGGCCAGCAGCAGGAGCTGGAGCGCACCGGCGCGGCGCGGCACGGGCCGCACCCGGCGCTCCTCGCCGGCCGCGACGCCGGTCGCGTCCAGGCGCGCCGCCAGGTCGAGCAGGCCCGGGTGCGCGTAGAGGTCGGCGACCGACACCGACGGGTAGCGGGTCCGCAGCACGGAGACGAGTTTGGCCGCGGCCAGGCTGGTGCCGCCGAGCGAGAAGAAGTCGCTGTCGCCGGTGACCGGCAGACCGAGCAGCTCCTGCCAGCGTTCGGCGAGCCAGCCGGCGGTGCCGGAGAGCCGCGGCTCGTCGGGCGCCGCCGCCCGGCCGGTCTCCGCCAGCGGCCAGGGCAGCGCGGCGCGGTCCACCTTGCCGGAGGTCTTGGTGGGCAGGTCCGCCACCACGGCCAGCACCGGCACCAGCGACCGCGGCAGCCGCTCCAGCAGCCGGGCCCGTGCCGCGGCGGTGTCGAAGGCGGCCCGCACGGCGTCCAGGACCAGGTAGCCGACCAGCACCTGGCCGCCGGTCGGGGTGTCGCGCACCGCCGCGGCCGCCGCGCGCACGCCCGGCAGCGCCTGCAGCGCGGCGTCGACCTCGCCCAACTCGATCCGCCGCCCGGCGAGTTTGACCTGCTCGTCGGCCCGCCCCACGAAGACCAGGCCCTCCGGGTCGGCTCGGACCAGGTCGCCGCTGCGGTACACCCGCGGGCTGCGCAGGCAGCGCTCGGCGCCGAACTTCTCCGCGTCCTTGACCGGATCCAGGTAGCGCGCGGTGCCCACCCCGCCGATCAGCAGCTCACCGGTCCCGTGCCAACCCACCGGCCGGCCCTGGTCGTCGACGACCGCCAGCTCCCAGCCGTCCAGCGGCGCGCCGATCCGCACCGGCCCGCCCGGGGTGAGCAGGGCCGCGCACGCCACCACCGTGGTCTCGGTGGGACCGTAGGTGTTCCACAACTCGCGGCCGGGGCGGGCCAGTCGCTCGACCAGCTCGGCGGGGCAGGCCTCGCCGCCGAGGATCAGCAGCCGCACCCGCTCCAGGCACTCCTGCGGCCAGAGCGCCGCCAGCGTCGGCACGGTGGACACCACCGTGATCCCGCGCTCGACCAGCCACGGCCCGAGGTCACTGCCCGCCCGCACCAACGACCGCGGCGCGGGCACCAGGCAGGCGCCGTGCCGCCAGGCCAGCCAGATCTCCTCGCACGACGCGTCGAACGCGACCGACAGCCCCGCCAGCACCCGGTCCCCCGGACCGAGCGGACCCTCGCGCAGGAAGAGCCGGGCCTCGGCGTCCACGAACGCCGCCGCCGAACGGTGCGTCACCGCCACGCCCTTGGGCCGTCCGGTCGTCCCCGAGGTGAAGATGATCCACGCGTCGTCGGTCGGCTCCGGCCGGCCCGGGCGTCCCGCGGGACGCGCACCGGGGCGCGGAACCACCGTGCGGTCCGCGCCGACCACCGCGCGGACCCCGGCGTCGGCCCAGACCAGCTCCGCCCGCTCGTCCGGATCGTCCGCGTCCACCGGCACGTACGCGGCCCCCGCCCGCAGCACCGCCAGGATCGCCACATAGAGGTCGGCCGTCCCCGACGGCACCCGCACCCCCACCCGGTCACCCACCCCGACCCCGGCGTGGGCCAGACGAGAGGCCAACTCATCGGCCTCCCGCAGCAGTTCACGGTAGCTCAGGACCACCCCGCCGGCGTCCAGCGCCGGCGCGCCGGGCCAGCCCTCGGCGGTCCCCTCGATGACGTCGAGCAACGTCCGGGCCGGCGCGGCCGGCACCACCGGCCACAGCGCACCTCCCCCTGGCACGCCGTCCGTCCGGTCGACCGTTCGGCAGCGATCCAACTGCTGCCACTCCATCGCTGTGTTCACGAACCTTGTCCTCCCCATGAGCTTGCGGGCGGGTGACATGGCGGTTCCCGTCGCCCCCGAACAGTGCGTCGCCGGTCCGGCGGACCCATTGCCCGGCGGGGTGGAATCCAGCCGGCTCCTTGCGGCCGGCCGGAGTCGGGGCCAGTCACCACCTCGCCGAAGCTAACGATTCGTCATGAGGGGGTGATGAAAGGGGCCGCCGGTTCCCTTTGAATTCCATGGGATTCCGAATAGTCCAAAAGATATTCCTGCAACGAACACCAGAGCGAAATATCGCGGAGTTGATGCGCGCTAACCGGATTTGGTGGCGTTCTGCAGCAGATTCGTGACGGTATCGTCGAAATAGGCGCTGTAGGGGGCGCCGGGAGAGTCGCCGCCCTGCTGGTAGCCGCCGATGACGCCGATGACGTGGCCGGTGGCGACGCTGATCCACGGGCCGCCGCTGTACGACGGGCAGTTGATGCGGCGCTGGTGGGCGTTGAACTGGCTGGTGGCGTTGGTGCGGAGCGGCGGGAGGTCGGTCTGCTTCGGGTAGCCGTAGAGGCGGACCGTGGCGGTGAAGCTCTCACCGGTGCCGAGCGGGCTGCCACCGACCACCTCCTCGATCTGCTGCCCGCTGCCGTTGGGCGCCACCCGGAGGAACGCGAAGTCCTGGTCCTGGTTGTGGTGTTGACTCCAGTCCTCGGTGGCGTAGACCTGGGTGACCTGCCAACTGCCGTACGGGGCCTTCCCGCTGCGATAGCCCGGGGCGAGGAGCACGCCGCCCGGGGAGGAGACGCAGTGGGCCGCGGTGATCAGCGGGTTCCGGGTGGCGCTGTGCACCACGCCGGCGGTGCGGAAGTGGCTGCCCGGGCCGACCCTGCCGCTGAAGACCGCGCCGACCCGGTTGGCCTCGGTGCCGGCCGGCGCGGTCTGCGTGCTGGGCGAGGAGGCCGCCGAGTACGGGACGCCGAGGAGGGGGATCGCCGCCGGCGGACCGGAGGCGATCCGAGGGGCTTTCACCTGAGCGCTCTCCGGTCGTCAGCGCGCGCTGAGCAGCAGCGCGAGGAGTGCCGTCAGGCCGAGCATCATGCCCAGACAGCCGCGCCGCCGCCCCCAGCCGCCTCGTCCCGGGCCGAAGGCCCAGAGATCCTCCCGGCGGCGCCGGTCCCCGTTGTGGTGATGGTCGTGGCCACCGTGGTGGTGGCCGCCGTGCCCCCCGTGCCCCCCATGGCCCCCGTGCCCCCCGTGGTGGTGGCCGCCGCTGTGACCGTTCATCTCCCTGCCCCTTCGCACCCCCGGTAACCGTCGCGTGACAGCCTGCCACGCCCGGGCCTGGCCGAGCCGCCCCCGTCACTCGATCGATGGACACGATTCCGGCCGACAGCGGCGCCGGTACGGCTACTTGCGCAGGGCGAGGATGGCCGCCGCCGAGGCCAGGGCCAGTGCCAGGGCGGCGACGCCGTAGGCCGTGCGGTGCGAGCGGAGGCCGGGGAGCAGGCGGTCCGCGGCCAGCCGGCCCGGGCCGGTGAGGGCGAGCGCGGCGGCGCCCGCGGTCAGCAGCAGCTCGTACTCGATGCCCTGCGGGGCGAAGAAGCCGCCGCTCCACTTCACGGCCACGGCGTTGACCATGGTGCCGACGACGGCGGCGGCCGCGAGCGGGGTGAGCAGGCCGGCCGCCAGCCCCAGGCCACCGAGGAGTTCGCCGAGGCCCGCCACCACGGCCATGACGTGGCCGGACGGATAGCCGCTCATGGTGAAGAACCGGCCGGTGGCGTCCAGGCCGCTGCCGCTGATCCAGCCGAGGATCTGGCTGCCGTGGGCGGCCAGGGTGAGGCCGACGGCGAGCCGGAGCACCAGCAGGCCGACGTCCTGGCCGGGGGTGCCGTTCGAGATGCGGTCCGAGTTGAGCGAGGACATCCTCAAGTCTCTCCAATGACAGGGGTGTTGGCGTCATCGTGCCGCGGGTCGGGCTGGCTCGACGTGGTAGTTCAAATTCGAACCACAATGGGACAGTACCCTGAGGTTCAAATTCGAACAACACCGACTCGCCGGTCCGGTGCAGGGGTTGGTGTCGAGGAGGGGCGATCACGAGATATCTTGATGTCGAGACGTTGTAGACGTGAAGCGGAGACCCCGGTGACTGACTCGACCATCATCTATACGCACACTGACGAGGCCCCGGCCCTGGCAACGTATTCCCTGCTGCCCGTGATCCAGGCCTACGCCTCGACGGCGGGTGTCAGCGTGGAGACCCGCGACATCTCCCTCGCCGGGCGCATCATCGCGAGCTTCCCCGACTTCCTGGAGGAGGGCCAGCGCATCCCCGACGCCCTGGCCGAGCTGGGTGAGCTGGCCAAGACCCCCGAGGCCAACATCATCAAGCTGCCGAACATCTCGGCCTCCATCCCGCAGCTCAAGGCCGCGATCGCGGAGCTGCAGTACGCGGGCTACGCGCTGCCGGACTACCCGGACGACCCGAAGACCGACCAGGACAAGGACGTCCGGGCGCGCTACGACAAGGTCAAGGGCAGCGCCGTCAACCCGGTGCTGCGCGAGGGCAACTCCGACCGCCGCGCGCCCGCCTCGGTCAAGAAGTACGCCCAGACCCACCCGCACCGGATGGGCGCCTGGAGCTCCGACTCCAAGACCAACGTCGCCCACATGAGCGCCGGCGACTTCCGCACCAGCGAGAAGTCCGCGGTGATCGCCGAGGACGGCGCGCTGCGGATCGAGCTGGTGGGCCAGGACGGCAGCACCACCGTGCTGCGCGAGTCGGTGCCGGTGCTCGCCGGCGAGGTCGTGGACGCCTCCGTGATGCACGTCGCGGCGCTGCGCGAGTTCCTCGCCGCCCAGGTCGCCCGGGCCAAGGCCGAGGGCGTGCTGTTCTCGGTGCACCTCAAGGCCACCATGATGAAGGTCTCCGACCCGATCATCTTCGGCCACGTGGTGCGTGCCTTCTTCCCGAAGACCTTCGCCCAGTACGGCGAGACCCTCGCCGCCGCCGGCCTGAACCCGAACAACGGCCTCGGCGCCATCCTCGACGGCCTGGACGCGCTGCCCGAGGGCGCGGCGATCAAGGCTTCCTTCGACGCCGAGCTGGCCGAGGGCCCGGCCCTGGCGATGGTCGACTCCGACCGCGGCATCACCAACCTGCACGTGCCGAGCGACGTCATCGTCGACGCCTCGATGCCGGCCATGATCCGCACCTCCGGCCACATGTGGGGCCCGGACGGCAAGGAGGCCGACACCCTGGCCGTCCTGCCGGACAGCAGCTACGCCGGCGTCTACCAGGTCGTCATCGACGACTGCCGCGCGCACGGCGCCTTCGACCCGGCCACCATGGGCTCGGTGCCCAACGTCGGTCTGATGGCGCAGGCGGCCGAGGAGTACGGCAGCCACGACAAGACCTTCGAGATCCCGGCCGACGGCACCGTCCGGCTGGTCGACGCCGCCGGCGACGTCGTGCTGGAGCAGCCGGTCAGCGCCGGTGACGTGTTCCGCGCCTGCCAGACCAAGGACGTGCCGATCCGCGACTGGGTCAAGCTCGCCGTCACCCGGGCCCGTGCCACCGGCGACCCGGCGGTGTTCTGGCTGGACGAGAGCCGCGCGCACGACGCCAACCTGATCGCCAAGGTCAAGGCCTACCTGCCCGAGCACGACACCGAGGGCCTGCGGATCGAGATCCTCTCGCCGGAGAAGGCGACCGCGTTCTCGCTGGAGCGCATCCGCCGCGGTGAGAACACCATCTCGGTCACCGGCAACGTGCTGCGCGACTACCTGACCGACCTGTTCCCGATCCTGGAGCTCGGCACCAGCGCCAAGATGCTCTCGGTCGTCCCGCTGATCAACGGCGGCGGCCTGTTCGAGACCGGCGCCGGCGGTTCCGCGCCCAAGCACGTCCAGCAGCTCCTCAAGGAGAACTACCTGCGCTGGGACAGCCTGGGCGAGTTCTTCGCCCTCGCGGCCAGCTTCGAGCACCTGGCGCAGACCAGGGGCAACGCGCGGGCGCAGGTGCTCGCCGACACGCTCGACCGCGCGACCGGCACCTTCCTGGAGGAGAACAAGTCGCCGAGCCGTCGCCTCGGTGGCATCGACAACCGCGGCAGCCACTTCTACCTGGCCCTGTACTGGGCCCAGGAGCTGGCCAAGCAGACCGACGACGCCCAGCTGGCCACGGCCTTCGCGGGTCTCGCCAAGACGCTGGCCGAGCAGGAGCGGACCATCGTCGACGAGCTGATCGCGGTCCAGGGCTCGCCGGCCGAGATCGGCGGCTACTACCAGCCCGTCCCCGCCAAGGCGGCGGCCGTGATGCGTCCGTCGAAGACCCTCAACGAGGCCATCGCGATCCTCGGCTGAGTGCGGTGAACGGAAAGGGTCCCCGGGCTGCCACAGCCCGGGGACCCTTTCCCGTCCCGCCGGGGTCCCGTCCCACCGGAGTCCCGCCCCGTCGGACGGGTCACGTCAGGCGAGTGGATAGCCGTGCACGCCGGGCGGGAGCGGCGGTGCGCCGGGGAGCCAGTACGACAGCACCCACGCGGACGGCCGGAACATCGGGCCCGGCAGCGCGTCCAGCGCGAACCGCTCCCAGCCGGCGCAGGCATGCGGCTCGGTGACCTCGGCGGGTGCGTCGCTGGGCGGGGCCAGCACGGCCGCGGTGAGCCGGGGCCGGCCGTCCAGGTGGTCGAGCACCACCCCGAGCACCCGCATCCGCTCCGCCGGCAGCACGATGCCGGTCTCCTCGGCCAGCTCGCGGGCCGCCGCCTGTTCGAAGGACTCGCCCGGGTGGTCCACCTTGCCGCCCGGCAGGCTCCAGGTCGGCGGCTCCCCGGCAGTGGTCCGCCGGCCGAGCAGCACTCCGCCGCGACCGCTCGGCACGATCACGCCGGCACCGATCAGCGGCGCGCCGGCCGGCGGGCGGCTCACCACGGCGAGGGCGCGAAGTCCTTGAGGAAGCACCCGTAGAGGTCCTCCCCCTGCTCGCCACGGACGATCGGGTCGTAGACCCGCGCCGCGCCGTCCACCAGGTCCAGCGGGGCGTGGAAGCCCTCGTCGGCGAGCCGCATCTTGTCGGGGTGCGGGCGCTCGTCGGTGATCCAGCCGGTGTCCACGGCGGTCATCAGGATGCCGTCGGTCTGCAGCATCTCCTGCGCGCTGGTCCGGGTGAGCATGTTGAGCGCGGCCTTGGCCATGTTGGTGTGCGGGTGACCGGCACCCTTGTAGCCGCGGCTGAACTGGCCCTCCATCGCGGAGACGTTCACCACGTACTTGCGCCGGGCCGCGGCCGCCGCCATCGCCGGCCGCAGCCGGCTGACCAGGATGAACGGCGCGATCGAGTTGCAGAGCTGGACCTCCAGCAGCTCGACCGGGCCCACCTCGGAGACGGTCTGCACCCAGCTGTTGGTCGCCGCCAGGTCCGGCACCAGGCCGCCGGCGTCGATCGCGGTGCCGGCGGCGATCCGCTCCGGCGAGGCCGAGCCGGTGACCAGGGCCAGCGCGGTGACCTCCTGCGCGCTGAGCAGCTCGCGCTCACCGCTCGCCTGCCCCGGCAGCGCGGGACGGTCCACACTGCCGCTGCCGAAGCTGCCGATCACCTCGGCGGCGGGCAGCGCGCCGGCCGGCAGCGGCGCGGACTCGGCGGCGACCAGCTCGGCGTAGGCGGCGGGGGAGCGGCGCACGGTCTGCGCGGCGTTGTTGATCAGGATGTCCAGCGGGCCGTCGGCCGCCACCGAGTCGGCCAGCGCGACCACCTGGGCCGGGTCGCGCAGGTCGATCCCGACGATCTTCAGGCGGTGCAGCCACTCGGCGCTGTCCGGCATCTCCTTGAAGCGGCGGATCGCGTCGTTCGGGAACCGGGTGGTGATCGTGGTGTGCGCCCCGTCGCGCAGCAGCCGCAGCGCGATGTACATGCCGATCTTCGCCCGGCCGCCGGTGAGCAGCGCGCGGCGGCCGGTCAGGTCGGTGCGGGCGTCCCGGCGGGCCCGGTTGAACTTCGCGCAGGGCTGGCAGAGCTGGTGGTAGAAGGCGTCCACCTCGACGTACCGGGTCTTGCAGACGTAGCAGGAGCGCGGGCGCCGCAGGATGCCGGCGATCTCGGTGGTGGTCCCGGTGGTGAGGCCGAACGCGCCCGCCGTCTCGTCGTCGATCCGGCCGGCGGCGCCGGTCGCGGTGGCCGCGGTCACGGCGCGGTCGTTCGCGGTCTTGGCGGCCCGCGACTCCTGGCGGCGGCGCTGCTTCACGGTCCGGAATATCCCGGCCACCGCCTTGCGGATGGTGATCGCGTCCGGGTGGTCGATCGGCAGCGCGTCCAGCTCGTCGAGGACGTCGAGGCAGAACCGCAGCCGTTCCGGATCGATCCCGGGGCCGAACCCGCCCTCCGGGTCGTCGCTCGTCGGAACCTCTCGTGTCGCCTCGATGGTCTGCCGCTCCTCGCTCGCCGTCATGCCTGTCCGCTGCTTCCTTGTTTGCTGATCCCCGCCCGATACCCCAGGAATGCTACGGAGTGCCTGCGACACGGCCAAACGCGCTCGGTAGATTCATTGCCCATGAGCGCTGAGACCGTCCCTGCCGTGCTGCTTCCCTACCCGGCGCAGGAGATCCCCGGGCTGCCCGGCGGGCTCGAGCCGCACCTCTTCGACGGGAGCGCCTGCGACGGCCGGCCGGGCCCGCCGCCGCCCGAGCTGCTGGCCCGGATCGAGCTGCTGGTCGTCCCCTACATGAACACCCGCCCGGTGCTGCCGCTGCTGCCCGCTATGCCCGCGCTGCGGGCGGTGCTCACCCAGACCGCCGGGGTCGACGACATCCTGCCGCACGTCCCGGACGGGGTGCTGCTCTGCAACGCGCGCGGGGTGCACGACGCCTCCACCGCCGAGCTGGCGCTCACCCTGACGCTGGCCTCGCTGCGCGGGGTGCCCGGCTTCGTCCGGGGCCAGGACGCCGAGCAGTGGCTGGCCGGCTTCTACCCGGCGCTGGCCGACCGCACGGTGCTGCTCGTCGGGTACGGCTCGGTCGGCGCGGCCATCGAGGAGCGGCTGCGGCCCTTCGAGTGCGAGGTGCTGCGGGTGGCCCGGACGCCGCGGGAGGCCGTGCACGGTCCGGTGCACGGGCTGGCGGCGCTGCCCCGGCTGCTCCCGGCGGCGGACGTGGTGATCCTCGCGGTGCCGCTCTCGAAGCAGACCCGGGGGCTGGTCGACGCCGGGTTCCTGGCCGCGATGCGGGACGACGCGCTGCTGGTGAACGTGGCCCGCGGTCCGGTGGTGGACACCGGGGCGCTGCTGGCCGAGCTGACCGCCGGCCGGTTGCGCGCCGCGCTGGACGTCACCGACCCGGAGCCGCTGCCGGCCGGGCACCCGCTCTGGCACGCTCCAGGTGTGCTGATCACACCGCACGTCGGCGGCAGCTCCTCGGCCTTCCTGCCCCGCACCCGCCGGCTGATCGGCGCCCAGCTGAACCGGTTCGTCCTGGGCGAGCCGCTGGCCAACGTGATCGCCCGGGACCGGCCCGTAGGCTGACGCCCATGGCTTCTGAACCGACCTCAGCGATGGATCCGGCCCGCCTGACAGAGGACCCCCACACCGGCTACGCCGAGCTGCGCCGGCTCGGCCCGGTGCACCGGATGACCGGTTCCGACGGGCTGCCGTTCTGGCTGGTCACCCGCTACGAGGACGTCCGCCGGGCACTCGCCGACCCCCGCCTCTCGCTCGACAAGCGGCACGCCCGGCCGGGCAACTACCGCGGCTTCGCGCTGCCGCCCGCGCTCGACGCCAACCTGCTCAACATGGACCCGCCGGACCACACCCGGATCCGTCGGCTGGTCGGCCAGGCCTTCACGCCCCGGCGGGTCGAGCAGATGCGCGAGCCCGTGCAACGGCTCGCCGACGAGCTGCTGGACGCCGTCGAGCCGGCCGGCCGTGCCGAACTGATCGCCGACTACGCCGCGCCGCTGCCGATCACGGTGATCTGCGACCTGCTCGGCGTGCCGGTGGCCGACCGGCGCGACTTCCGCGGCTGGACGGACACCCTGATCACCCCCGACCCGGCGCGGCCCGAGGCGGCCAGGGCGGCGGTCGGCGCGATGCTGCGGTTCTTCACCGAGCTGATCGCGCACAAGCGGGCCGAGCCCGGCGACGACCTGCTCTCGGCGCTGACCGCGGTCCGCGACCGGGAGGACCGGCTCAGCGAGGACGAGCTGACCTCGCTGGCCTTCCTGGTCCTCTTCGCCGGCTACGAGAACACCGTCCACCTGATCGGCAACGGGGTGCTCGCCCTGCTGGAGCACCCCGAGCAGCTGGCCGCGCTGCGCGCCGAGCCGGGGCTGATCGGCCCGGCGGTGGCCGAACTGGCCCGGTTCGACGGCCCGACGCCGCTGGCCATCCGGCGCTTCACGCGGGAGGACGTGGAGATCGCCGGGGTGCGGGTGCCGGCCGGCGAGACCGTGCTGCTCGCGATCGCCTCGGCCAACCGCGACCCGGCGCACTTCGCCGGCCCGGACGTGCTCGACCTGCGGCGCCCCGAGAGCGGCCAGGTGACCCTGGGCCACGGCATCCACTACTGCCTGGGCGCGCCGCTGGCCCGGCTGGAGGGCGAGATCGCGCTGGCCACGCTGCTGCGCCGGTTCCCCGCGCTGGCGCTGGACGGGCCCACCGGGGCGCTGCGCCGCCGACCCTCGCTGCGGGCCCGGGGGCTGCTGGCGCTGCCGGTGCGGTTCTGAGCGTCCGCGGCGCGCCGGAGCGGGGGATCGGCGCGCCGCCGGCCGGGTCCTTTTGCCGCCCGGGATCGTTAGATTGGAACGAGCAGAGGTCCTGCGGTGCCGGAGGACGGGTGAGCTGGATGGGCGTGCCGGACGACGTCGAGCCGGACCTGGTCGGTGTGGTGGGGCGGGTGACCGTTTCGATTCCGGCGCACGGGCCGGGTGAGGTGCTGCTGCCAGTGCGCGGCGGCACCGAGGCGTACGCGGCGTGGGCCGACGCGCCGATCGCCCGGCACACCCAGGTGCTGGTGGTGGAGCGCACTTCGGCTCGGTCCGTCATCGTCGTGCCGTTCCCGGCCGACTAGAGCCCGCACCCAGAGGAGTCCGCCATGTTGTTCTGGCACGTTCCCGCGCCGAACGAAGCCCTGTTGATCTCCGGTTCCAAGCGACAGGCGCAGGACACCCAGTTCCGGATCGTCACCGGTCACGGCAGCTTCGTGATGCCGGTCAAGCAGAAGGCCCGGATCCTCTCGCTGGCGCTGCGGGAGGCGGAGATCGCCGAGGACTGCGTGACCCAGCAGGGCATCCGGCTGACCGTGCGGGCGGTCACCGTCTTCAAGGTGGGCGACGACTTCGTCTCGATCGCCAACGCGGCCCGGCGCTTCCTGGCCGAGCAGGACCGGATGGAGGAGCTGGTCGGCCGGATCTTCGCGGGCCACCTGCGCTCGATCGTCGGCGGCCTGACGGTGGAGCAGATCATCCGGGAGCGGGACCGGGTCTCCCAGGAGGTCAAGGAGGGCAGCCACACCGAGATGGAGAAGCTCGGGATCGTGGTCGACGCGCTGCAGATCCAGGAGATCGAGGACGCCTCCGGCTACATCACCAACCTGGCCGCCCCGCACGCCTCGGCGGTCGCCAGCCAGGCCCGGATCGCCCAGGCCAAGGCCGACCAGCTGGCCGCCGAGCGGGAGCAGGAGGCCGCCGCGCTCAAGGCGCAGTACGAGCGGGACACCGCGATCAAGCGGGCGGGGTTCGTGGCCGAGACCGAGCAGGCCAACGCCCGGGCCGCGCAGGCCGGACCGCTGGCCGAGGCCAAGGCCTCGCAGGAGGTCATCGCCGAGCAGACGCTGCTGGCGCAGCGTCAGGCCGAGCTGGCCGCGCAGCGCCTGGAGGCCGAGGTCCGGCGCCCGGCGGACGCGGAGGCGTACCGGCAGCGCACCCTGGCCGAGGCGCAGCGGGACCGGGCGAAGTTCGAGGCCGAGGGTGAGGCGTACCGGCGCACCACGCTGGCGACGGCGGAGGCGCAGGCGGTCCGGGTCCAGGCGGACGGCAGCGCGTACGCCGAGCGGACCACCGCCGAGGCGCAGTCGGCGGCGAACGCCGCGCGGGCCGAGTCGCTGCGCGGCGGCAACCAGGAGCTGATCGCCGCCAACCGGATCGTCGAGCAGCTGCCGGCGTTGGTGGACGCGGCGGCCCGGGGGCTGGCCGGAGCCAACCTGACCGTGCTGAACGGGACGGACGGGGTGAACCAGCTGGCGGCCGGGGTGGTCGGGCAGGGGCTGGCGATCCTCGACACGCTGCGGCAGGGGACCACGGCGGCGGGACAGGCGCGGGAGACCGCGCCGAGCGGGAAGTCGGTCGACCTGAGCTGAGGTGCGACCGTTCGGCGACAGCGCGGGGACCCGGCGGTTGGGCCGTCCGGGTCCCCGCGCCGCACGCCCGGGTGGGGCGGGCGGGGCAGTCCGGTGCGATCCGTTGACATGGCCGCCGCACTGCGCTGTCATGTGTGCTAAGTCGTTTGATTCTGTCCGAACCTGATAACTCTTCGGACTGTTCTGTCGCAGCTCGCGCTGCGGTACGGCACCATGGCGGTGCCCGCGGCCGCGGGTGCCCGCGCCCACCCACCCCACGGAGGACAGTTGTCCAGATTCTCCACGGCCGCGAGGCGGTTGTTCCGTCCCGTGCTAGCCCTGGCGCTCGTCGCGGCGGCCGCGCCGGCGGCCCTGCTGTCGGCCTCCCCGGCCCGGGCCGAGGCCAACGGCGTGGCGCTCAGCCCCCCGATGGGCTGGAGCAGCTGGAGTTACCTCCGGCAGAATCCGACAGAAGCGAACATCGAGGCCGAGGCCAAGGCGCTCTCCACCAGCGGCCTGCTCTCGCACGGCTACCAGTACGTCAACATCGACGACTTCTGGTACCTCAACCCCTCCACCACGGTGGACTCCTACGGTCGTTGGGCGACCGACCCGAGCCGCTTCCCGGACGGCATGGGCGCGGTCGGCAGCTATGTCCACGGCCTGGGCGAGAAGTTCGGGATGTACCTCACCCCGGGTATCCCGGTCGCCGCCTACAACCAGAACACACCGATCGCGGGAACCTCCTTCCACGCCCGGGACATCGTCTCCAACACGACGAGCTACGAGACCAACTACAACTTCGGCTCCGGCTCGATGTACTACATCGACTACGCCAAGAACCCGGTGGCGGCCCAGGCCTTCCTCAACTCCTGGGCGGACCAGCTGGCTTCGTACGGAGTGGACTACCTGAAGATCGACGGGGTGGGGGACTGGGACGTTCCCGACATCCAGCACTGGTCGCAGGCGCTCAACCAGACCGGCCGCCCGATCCACCTCGAACTCTCCAACTCGCTCGACGTCAACAACGCCTCCACCTGGCAGAGTTACGCCAACGGCTGGCGGATCGACGGCGACATCGAGTGCTACTGCGGCAGCTCCTCCTACCCGCTGACCAGTTGGAGCCGGGTTGCCAGCCGGTTCGGCGACGCGCCGCAGTGGACCTCCTACGCCGGCCCCGGCGGCTGGAACGACCTGGACTCGGTCGAGGTCGGCAACGGCGCCAACGACGGACTCACCACCGACGAACGGCAGACCCAGCTCACCCTCTGGGCGATCGTGGGCGCGCCGCTGCTGCTCGGCACGGACCTCACCAACCTGGACAGCGGTGACCTCGCGCTGCTCGACAACGACGAGGTGATCGGCGTCGACCAGGCCGGCCACCCGGCCTCGCCGGTGGACCGGCTGACCCAGCAGCAGGTCTGGGCCGCTCCCAACGGCGACGGCAGCTACACCGTCGCCCTGTTCAACCTCGGGGACAGCCCGGCCGCCGTCACCGCGCGCTGGTCGGACGTCGGCTTCAGCGGCTCGGCCGCGGTGCGCGACCTGTGGAGCCACACCGACCTCGGCAGCGCGAACGGCAGCTTCTCCGCCACCCTCCCCGCGCACGGCAGCCGACTGCTCCGGGTCACCCCCGCGGCCGGCACGCACTACACCGCGCTGCACTACCAACTGGTCAACTCGGCGACCGGCCAGGCCCTCGACGTCAGCGGCGCGGCCACCGGGGACTACGCCGCTGTGGTGCAGCAGCCGGTCGGTGGCGGCGCCGACCAGCAGTGGCAGCTGGTGCCGACCGGTGACGGGTACTACAAGATCGACAACGTCAACAGCGGCCTGCTGGTGAACATCCCGGGTGGCACCACGGTGAGCGGCACCCCGCTGATCCAGTACCACGACGACGACGCCGCCAACTCCCAGTGGCGGCTGACCCCGGACGGCAACGGCGGCTACACCGTCACCGCCCGCTCGGACGGCCAGGCGCTCGACCTGGCCGGCGGCTCGGGCGCGGCGGCCGGCGCGCCCGCCGTCCAGTCCACCGCGAGCGGTGCGGCGAGCCAGCACTGGCGGCTGGTCCCGCTGCCCGTCCCGGGCGCGCGGTACAAGCTGGTCAACGCGGCGAGCGGTGGGCGGATGGACGTCAACTACGACTCCACGGCGGACGACGCGGCGATCCTCCAGTGGGAGGACAACGAACGGCCCGACCAGCTCTGGACGTTCAACGCGCAGGGCAACGGGGTCTACACCGTGGTCAACGCCAACAGTGGCAAGCTGCTCAACATCCCCGGCCCGACCACCGCGGAGGGCACCCAGCTGATCCAGTACCACGACGACGGCAACAGCAACTCGCGCTGGACGCTGGTCGACGCCGGACCCAACCGGATCCAGCTGCGCAGCGTCTACGACGGCCTGCTGGTCGACCTCGACAACAGCTCGCTCTCCGATGGCGGCGTGGTACTGCAGTGGCACGCCGACGGCGGCACCAACCAGATCTGGTCGCTGGTCCCGCCGTCCTGACCCGGCGGTGTCCGGTCGGGCGGGGGCGGCTGCCGTCCCCGCCCGACCCCGCTGCCGAAGTACGCTTCTGACATGCGGAATTGGGAGCGGGGAGCGGGCCGGGCGCCGGCCGGCCCGCTGCCGGCCGGGGCGGCGGGGTACGGCGTGGCGGCCGAGCGACTGGCCGAGCAGTACGAGGGCGTGACCTTCGAGGAGGTCCACCGGGACGTCCTGCCGCTGCTTCCGGCGGTCCCCGGCCGGGTGGTCGACCTCGGCGCGGGCACCGGCCGGGACGCCGCCGCGCTGGCTGCCCGCGGCCACCGGGTCACCGCCGTCGAGCCGACCCCCGAGCTGCGCCGGATCGGCCGACGACGGCACGCCGCCGCGGAGATCGACTGGATCGACTCCTTCCTTCCGGAACTACCTGGTGTGCGGGGCGAGTTCGACCTCATCCTGGCCGCCGCGGTCTGGATGCACCTGGACCGGCCGGAACGAGCCCGCGCCATGCGCCGGCTGCCCGGGCTGCTGGCGCCTGCCGGCCGGGTCGTCCTCACCCTTCGGCACGGGCCGATCCCGGCGGGCCGCCGGATGTTCGAGGTGTCCGCGGCCGAGACCGTGGACCTCGCCCGCGGTGTCGGCCTGGCCCCGCTCTGGCTCGGCGAGCGCGCCGACCTCCACCACCGCCCGGGAGTCCACTGGAGCGTGCTGGTCCTGGGGCCGGAGCCGTCCGAGCCGGACCCGTCCGAGCGGGAATCTCCGGTGCGGGGATCCGCCGTCAACCACTGACGCGGGACCGGTCGAGCGGGTCGCGACCGCTCCGGGGGCCGCCCGTCCGGGGCTCCACCTCCCGTGCCCCCACCGGCCGATGCGGTGGGCGGGAATAGCGGTGTGGGGCGCGCTGCTTGAGGTGACCTCAGGGATTTCGAGCACGTCGGTGTGAGGAGTTGGACATGCGGTCAGGAGTTGTGGTGTGGGGCACGGTTGCCGAGGGGTTCGAGTCGGTTCGCGAGGAGTTCGCGGCGGTCGCCGCCGAGCAAGGGGACGACTACGCGGGCCAGTTGGCGGCCCATGTGCACGGTGAGCGGGTGGTGGACCTGTGGACCGGGCCGGACTTCGGCGCCGACACGCTCACCGGGGTGTTCTCCGCCACGAAGGGCGCTGCCTACCTGGTGGTCGCGCTGCTGGTGCAGGACGGGGTGCTGGACCTGGATGAGCGGGTGAGCCACTACTGGCCCGAGTTCGCCGTCGAGGGCAAGCAGGAGGTGACCCTGCGCGAGCTGCTGGCCCACCGGGCCGGGTTGGTGGGCGCGGACGCGGGCTTCACCGTCGAGGAGTTGGCGGACGACGAGGTGATCGCCGCCCGCCTCGCCACCCAGCGTCCCTACTGGCGTCCGGGAACGGCGTTCGGCTACCACGCGCTGGTGATCGGAGCGCTGACCGGCGAGGTGGTGCGGCGGGTGACCGGGCGCGGCATCCAGCAGCACTTCGAGGAGCGGGTGCGTGCCCCCTACGGCCTGGACTTCTACCTCGGCCTGCCGTCCGCGCTGGAGGAGCGGTTCGCGACCACGCTGCCCATGCGGCCCACGGCGGAGCAGGAGGCCCAGCTGGCGGCGGCCGCGACGGGCGACCAGAGCCTGACCGGGATCGCGTTCAACCGCAACCACCCCAAGGCACCGGCGCTGGAGGAGTTGCCGAATCACGTGGTGGTGCGGGCCAAGGGGCCGGCCTCGGTGGGTGGCGTGGCCTCCGGGCGGGGGATGGCCGGGATGTACGCGGCGGCGATCAGCGGTGGTGGCGGGCTCGGGCCGCTGTTGAGCGCGCGGACGGTGGCGCTGTTCGGGCAGATCCACTCGGTCGGCTACGACGTGGTGACGCGCGACCACAACGCCCTCGCACTCGGTTTCCTCGCGGTGGACGGCAGCTACCCGGGCCTGGGGCAGGGGGCGTTCGGGCACAGTGGTGCGGCCGGCCAGCTGTCCCTCGCCGATCCGCGCTCCGGCCTCGCCTACGGCTACAACCGCCGTCGCTTCGCCTTCCCGGGCGGTGCGGCTCCGGAGAACGCCCGCCTGGTCGCCGCTGTCCACGCGGCGGCCACCGCGGCCCGCTGACCCGCCGCGCCCGTCCCCGCGCCGGAGCGCCGCTCACCGGGGAGACCTGGTCCGTGGCGGCCGGCCGTGGGACGGGCCGGGCGCCACCCGGTGGCCGCCCCGCCGATCGCGCCGGTGGCGGGCGTGGCGCGCCGTTCGGCGGCGTGGCGGTCGTTGGCCGCGGCCTCGGGTGCGCCGTACTGTGGCAACGTCGTACGGCGGTGGGGCTTGCCGTGAACCGCGGCTTCGAGCCGACAACAGCCCCTACCTTGACCGGTAGGCGGACTGTGTCCGTGTGATCATCGTGGACCGTCTCCCGGCCCGGTCGCCAGCCACAGCACGGGCGCCGAGGAGAGGCAGCGATGGAGTTCGACGTGACGGTGGAGATCCCGCAGGGGTCCCGCAACAAGTACGAGATGGATCACGCGCTGGGGCGGATCCGCCTGGACCGGATGCTGTTCACCTCCACGCGCTATCCGGCCGACTACGGCTACATCGAGGGCACCCTCGGTCTGGACGGGGATCCGCTGGACGCGCTGGTCCTGGTCGGCGAGCCGACGTTCCCGGGCTGCACGATCCACTGCCGGGCCCTGGGCATGTTCCGGATGGGTGATGAGCAGGGCGAGGACGACAAGGTGCTGTGCCTGCCGGCCGAGGACCCGCGGCTGGCGAAGTTCCAGGAGATCGACGACGTCCCGGAGCACGACCGGATGGAGATCCAGCACTTCTTCGAGGTGTACAAGGACCTGGAGCCCGGCAAGTCGGTGCGGGGCGCGGACTGGACCGGCCGGGCCGCCGCCGAGGCCGAGATCGAGGCCGCCCGCCGGCGCCTGTCCGGCAGGTGAACGGCGGGACCGTCGCCGCCCCGCGCGGACCTGCCCGTGCCGACCAGCAGGAACACGACCGGGTGTTGAACGGTCCGGACGCCACCGGCGACAGCTCCGGGCCCGGCGCGCCCACCACGGCCGGGGCCGTCCGCGCCGGATCCGAGGTCCACGCGGTGCCGTGCCGGCGGCTGGTGGTGCTGCGACACGCCAAGTCCGCCTGGCCCGATGTGCCGGACGAGGAGCGGCCGTTGGCCGATCGGGGGCTGCGCGACGCCCCGGCGGCCGGCCGCTGGCTGCGCGAGGCCGGCATCCGTCCGGACGCGGTGGTCTGCTCGCCCACGCTGCGCACCCGGCAGACCTGGGAGCTGGTCTCCGGTGAACTCGGGGCGCCGCCAGAGCGGTTGGTGTTCGACGAGCGAGTCTACGGCGCGGGCGGGGCCCGCCTGCTGGAGGTGGTGCGCGAACTGCCGGACGAGTGGCGGTGCGTGCTGCTGGTGGGTCACCAACCGGGCGTGCAGGAGCTCGTGTTGGCGCTGGCCGGTGACGTCGGGGGGAAGGTGGCGCGGAAGTTCCCGACCGCGGGGATCGCGGTCCTCGCCCTGGACGGACCGTGGGCGCGGGCGGTCGAGGGAGTGGCCCGGCTGAGCGCGTTCGTCGCCCCCCGCGGCCGGGGCGGTCCCGGGTGAGTGCCGCCCGGGCGGGCCGGGCGGCGGGGTGCGGAACGTGCTCCCGCGACAGAGCCGGTCGTTGACCGCCGTGGGTGCGGCGGGTCCGCGTCGTGCTGTCAGTGGTTGGTGAGGCTCTCCGCCTCGGCGTTGTAGAGCTCCGTGGGATCGAGTCCCATACCGGTGAAATGGCCCGCGAGTTCGAGGGACAGGACGCCGTGGAGGCGGGTCCAGAAGGCGAGAGCGCGGCGGAGCGCCGATGGCGGGGCCTGGTGTTCGCGTGCCCAGGACCGGTGTTCGGCCAGGTGCTCGTCGAGGGGTGTCGCCGGGGTGGCGGGTGGCTGCTCGGTGGCGCAGGCGTCGAGCAGGACGGCCATGATCTCGGAGGTGATCCGGGTGGTGTCCTCGGGGGCCTGGTACCCGGGCACGGGGGTGCCGTAGACGAGGAGGTAGCGCTGCGGGTCGTCCAGGGCCCACCGGCGCAGGGCGTCCGCCAGCCCGGCGAGGTCGGAGCCGGCCGCGGCGCGGGCGCGGAAGGTGTCGGCGAGGCTGCGGTAGGCGTCCCGGATGAGCTCGGTGATCAGCTCGTCGCGGTTGGCGAAGTACCGGTAGAGGGCGGGCCCGCTCATCCCGATCCGCTTGGCGATGGCGTTGAGGGACAGGGCGGACGCCCCGGCGGTGGCGATCTGCTCCCAGGCGTGCTCCTTGATCTCCTCCCGCACCTGGGAGCGGTAGCGCTCCCGGGGGGTCCTCGCGTCCGACTCGGCCATGCCCGCCTCCAGACCTCATGACTACAGCGTCTACGTCTCGTTAGAGGTTATCACCATCCTTCTTGACTCTCGCTCGGGAATGCTGTTACAACTTCTAACGAACGCAACAGTGTCTATGAAAAGGGGATGGTCATGAAGACCGAACGCCTCGTCCAGGTCGTTCTGCCGGGCATCGTGGCTCCGGAGGGCCTGGAGATCCGCCATGGCGCCGTGCCGGTGGCCGGCCGGGGCCAGATCGTGATCGCCATGGAGGCGAGCGGCGTTTCGTTCGCCGAGCAGCAGATGCGCCGCGGGCGGTACTACCACCAGCCGCCCTTCCCGTTCGTGCCCGGCTACGACCTGGTGGGCCGGGTGCTGACCATCGGCGAGGGCGTCGATCCGAGCCTGGTCGGGCGGCGGGTGGCCGCACTGGTGAAGGTCGGCGGGTGGGCCAGCCACGTACTCGTCGACGCCGACGACGCCGTGCTCGTCCCGGACGGCCTCACGGCGGCGGAGGCGGAGACCGTGGTGGTCAACGGCATCACCGCCTGGCAGATGCTGCACCGCCGGGCGCGGGTGCGCGCCGGGCAGACCGTGCTGGTACACGGCGCCAGCGGCGGGGTGGGCTCCGTCCTCGTGCAGCTGGCCAGTGCGGCCGGTGCGAAGGTGATCGGCACGGCCTCCGCCCGGCACCACGACGCCCTCCGCGAGCTCGGCGTGATCCCGGTCGACTACCGCGCCGGAGACGTTGCGACCCGGGTCCGGGAGCTGGCGCCCGGCGGGGTGGACGCCGTCTTCGACCACGTCGGCGGCCGGAGTGTCATCGACTCCTGGCACCTGCTCGCCCCCGGCGGCACCCTGGTCGCCTACGGCAGCGCCTCCACCCGCGACGACACCGGCTCCAAGCAGCGGCCCGTGCTGAAGATCCTCGCCCGCACCTGGCTCTGGAACACCCTGCCCAACGGCCGCCGGGCCTACTTCTACAACATCTGGGCCGGCCGGGCACTGAGCAGGACCCGCTTCCGCGCCCGCCTGCGCGCCGACCTCACCCAGGTGTTCGCGGCCCTCCGCGGCGGTGACATCACCGCCCGCATCGCCGTCCAGCTCCCGCTCACCCGCGCGGCCGAGGCGCTGCGCCTGGCGGAGTCCGGCACGGTCAGCGGCAAGGTCGTCCTGACCCGCGACTAGCCGCTCCCCGTGTCGGGTCTCAGCTCCTCGTGGTCGAGTCCCGTTCGCCCTTGGTCGCGTGACGTTCGATCGCGATCATGGCCGCGTCGTCACTGAGTCGTCCGCCGACGTAGCTGACCAGGTCGTCGCAGATATGGCCGAGGAGCGCTTTGGCATGGCAGTGGGTGCGGGTGGTGAGCCGTTCGGTGAGGGGGTAGAAGGCTCCGAGGGCGTTGCGGGCCTCGATGACGCCGTCGGTGTAGAGCAGGAGGGTCTCGTCGGCACGGAAGCTGAAGGTCTCGAGGTGGTAGGTGGTTTCCGTCAGCATGCCGAGGCCCAGCGGGGGCGCGGGTTGGCTGGCGTTGAGCGTCACGACCTCGTTCGCCCGCAGGAGCAAGGGGGGCGGGTGGCCGCAGGTGATGCTCCGCACGACGGGCTCGTCGTCGGGAACGTCGAGGATCGTGGCGGTGACGAATGACTCCTCGGCCTCCTCGGGTTCCGCGGCTTCCCTCATGTTGCTGCGGATGCTCCTGTCCAGGTACGCCGCGAGTTCCGGCAGAGTGGCCTGCTCGCGGGCCGCGTCCCGGAACGTGCCGATGAGCAGGGCGGCGTCGCCGACGGCGGTCAGGCCCTTGCCCCGGACATCGCCGATGATCAACCGTGTCCCCGTGGGGGTGCGCACGGCGGCGTAGAGGTCTCCCCCGATGTGTGCTTCGTCCTCGGCGGCCAGGTACACGGAGACCAGGCGCAGCGGCCCGAGCCGGTGGGGCAGGTCGGGCAGCACGGCGAGTTGCGCGGCCTCGGAGACCGTTCGCACCTGTACCAGTTCTTGCTGGTGCCGCTTCGACAGGTAGCGGGTGGCCGTGCAGAACGCCGAGGTCACGATCAGGGCCACCATCTGCGGTGGGGATGCCGACTGGCGTACCGCGTAGATGGCCGCTAGGGCCGCCACGGCAGCGGCCGCGACCAGCCCGGTGAGCCGGGGGCTGGCGTACCAGGCGGTGACCACGGGGACCATGATCAGCAGGTCGCCCAGATGAATGGAGGCGGTGAACGAAAGATCGGTGAGCGTGATCGCCGCGATGACCAGGAAGGGCGTCGTCGCCAGCACGGGATGGGGCTGCCGCACGCCGCCCGGTCGAGCCAGCAACCGCAGGTCCCCGGTTTCTCGCTGCACCATGCATACCTACGGAGTGTCACCGTCGCGAAATCCTCCGCACCCGGCAGTTCGCCTGGCCTGGATCTCGATAGGTCCCATTCTGGGCACGAGTGCGTTCTCCCGCAGCAGGGGGCCGCGCGGCGCACCTGGAACGGGCGACGGCCGGGGTGCTGGGGAAGCCCGGCGGGTGCGGCGGCGACCCCCGCCCCGGACAGTCTCCCCGCGGTCCTTCCCATGCTCCTGGGCACGCCGTCCACGTTCGCCTGGCCAGGGGGCGGGGCAGCACCTCCTGCCGAACGGTCGGCTCGACATGCCGGGCCTCGAAGATCGCGCCGCCCGGGCGGCACGCCCACCTGGGTCCACTCGCACGTGCTTCCGTCGGGACCGGTGACACACCCGCTGGCCTGATCGCGGTGACCCGCCCGGGGACCGGCGACCGGCTCCGCCGCCGTCCCGCGGCACCGCCCCCGCGCCGCGTCAAGGCGGACCGGATGGCCAGAATCCGGCGGCATCAGGCCAGTCGGACGACGAACATCCTTGCCAGTGTCAGGAGTTGGTGTGGGTCTGCTAATCGTTGGACGGCCCCGCGGCGGGCCGATCGTCGAGCAGAAAGGCATCACCATGCCTCTTCGCAGAGCACTGTCAGCCACTCGCGTCGCCGTCACGGTCGCCGCCGTGGCCGTGGCGGCCCTCGTCGCTCCCGGCACCGCGATGGCCTCGGCCGAGGCGCCGGTCCTCGCCCTCACCACTGCGGACATCCAGGCGGCACGGACGGTCGTGCACCCGGACGCTTTCACCAACTGCACCGTCAGCACCACCGGGAACATCGCCCTCACTCCCGGCACCAGCCTCGCCCAGGGCGTCAACCTCTGTTCCGGCAGCTACGAGCTGGCCATGCAGGCCGACGGCAACCTCGTGGTCTACGGCCCCGGCGGCGCGGCGCTCTGGTACAGCGGCACGGTGAACCCCGGGACCACCGTGGCGGACGCGCAGACCGACGGCAACTTCGTGGTCTACTCGGGCAGCACCGCCCTGTGGAACTCGCGCACCGGGGGGAACCCCGGCGCCTACGTGTGCTTCCAGACCGACGGCAACCTGGTGGTCTACAAGCCCAACAACGGCCAGTACACCTGCAGCGGCGGCTACCTGTGGGACGCCGCCAGCTGAGCGGTCCGACCCGCACCACTTCGCGGCCCGCCCGGGCCCGCGGGGCGGGACGACGCGTCGCTCCGGCCGATTATGCGGTCGCCGATCCG
This sequence comes from Kitasatospora sp. NPDC024654, assembly GCF_055559155.1. Lineage (NCBI taxonomy): Bacteria > Bacillati > Actinomycetota > Actinomycetes > Kitasatosporales > Streptomycetaceae > Kitasatospora > Kitasatospora sp. NPDC024654. The sequence continues at coordinate 14,675 of NZ_JBVHLF010000036.1, read as the reverse complement.
TGGACTGGGCTGGGACGATACCGGTATGGCACGAACATTCGAGGATCTGGTGGCGGAGGCGGAGTCGGCCCCGGTGGAGGGTTGGGACTTCTCCTGGCTGCGGGGGCGAGCCACCGAGCAGCGCCCGTCGTGGGGCTACCAGGGCATGATGAGTGAGCGGATGGCGCGGGCCTCGGCCGCCCTGGACGGCCAGACCGGCGGCGCCCCCACTGCCGTTCGGTGACGGGGCGTTCGACCTGGTGGTCAGTCGACACCCGGTCACCGTCTGGTGGGAGGAGATCGCCCGGGTGCTCCGGCCGAGCGACACGTACTTCTCCCAGCAGGTCGGCCCGGCCAGCGTCTTCGAGCTGGTCGAGTACTTCCTCGGCCCGCAGCCGGAGGAGGTGCGCCGCAAGCGCCACCCCCACGACGCCCGCCGGGCTGGAGGTCGTGGACCTGCGCTCGGAGTCGCTTCGTACCGAGTTCTTCGACGTCGGCGCGGTGATCTACTTCCTCCGGAAGGTGATCTGGATGGTGCCCGGCTTCACCGTCGACCAGTACCGCGACAGGCTGCGGCAGTTGCACGACCGGATCCAGAGCGAGGGCCCGTTCGTGGCCCACACCACACGGTTCCTCATCGAGGCCCGCAGGCTCGCCTGACACCGGCCCGCCGCCCGCCCCGAGCGGCGCCGTCCGGACCGTCCCACGGAACCCGCGTCGAGCGAGGGCCTGCGCCGCCCGCGGCGGACGGTGCGCGCTCCCGCTCCCGCCCCCGGCAGCTCAACCGCGCAACGCTACAACGGGACCGGCGGAACGTCACCGGCACCGAGGGGCAGCCTCCGCCGTCCGCGGGGGCCACCCCGACTGTCCCGCGAGGGCGAACCGGTCGGTCTCGTGCGACCACGCGTTGTTGTTGACGGTTTCACAAACCGGCCATGGTGTCCATCATGTGTTGACACGAGCATGGTGTAGGCCAAGGGGCGAGAGGGATATGGTGACAGCAGAGATGAACCGGTCGGCTCCGACGAAGGGGACCGGGTGACATCTCAGGGGCATCCGGCGGAGACTTCCGGGCGGGCGGCTGCCCGGGGAGGGAGGGCCGCCCGGCACACCGTTTCAGTTTCCCGGTTCGAGGTCGCTCAGTTCTCCGCTGACGTTGAGCAGTTCGTGGCACGAGGACGCCTGCTTCCCCGAGGCCGGGGTGCCCGGCTGCTGGCAGGTCACGTTCGCCGTCACCGTCTGGTCCTCGGGGACCTCGATGGGAGTCACCCAGTGGTAGTCCTGGTTGCGGAAGGTCTCCAAGGCGATGGTGGTGATGGTCTGATCGCCGAACTTGATGGTCAACAGCCCTTGGTCGCCTTGGAAGTTGGCGATGACGATGTCGGTGATGCCGAAGACCTTGCCCTGCGGAACCTGGTAGCTGCCCACCGTGGAGGCGCCGCTCGCGGTCTGCACGTCGATCGTCGCGGAGCTCTGCTGGCCGGTCCCCGGCACCGCCAGGCCGGGGCTGCCGTTGCCGCCGCCCCCACCACCGTTGTTCTGCGGCCCGCTCCCCGGCCGCGTCTGGCCGCCGGTGCCGCCGCCGGACGAGCCGGGCGAGGCCGCGCCGGCGCCGGGCGGCGTGCCGGGAGCGGCGCTCTGTTGGGCGACGGCCTGTTCCGCGGCCTGTTTGGCGGAGCTCTGCACGGCCGGGCGCACCAGGGCGAACCAGGCCAGCAGCAGCGCGAGCAGTGCCGCGAGCAGCGCGAGCAACCACCTGGGGAAGATCGGGAGCTGGACGAACTCGCCGTCCAGCACGTGCCGTTGGCCGGCTGCCGGGGGTCGGTCGCCCGGCTTGTCCGCGGTCCTGCCGTCGGTGTCCTCGTCCTGGCCGACGGCGACCTCGAAGGGCCAGGTGACCGGTTTGCCGAACCAGATCAGCTTGCGGGTGCGGGCCTGCACCCGCACCTCGCCGGACTCGCCGGGTTCGAGGCGCAGCCGGCCCGCGGTGACCCGGAACCGCAGGTCCTCGCCGGCCTGCCCGGGGGTGAACGTCACGGTGCCGGCAGCGTTCCCCAGGTTCCGGGCCGAGGCCCGGTGGCGCGCGCGGAGCCAGCCGCGGCGGCGGCGGGGAGCGAGCGCGGCGCGCAGCTCGTGGAACGGCGTCACGGTGACCGTGGTCTCCGGAACGGCCACCAGCTCGGGGCGCTCGGTGGGCAACACCCGGATGCCGAGCGGGAATTCACCGGCCCGCACCTCGGGGGAGCGGGGTGGTGCGAGGCGGACCGTCACCGTCTCGGACGTCCCGGGGTAGAGAGAGACCCGGGCCGGCTCGACCGTCGTCCACGGTGCGCAGTCGCCGACCACCTCCAACGAGTACGCCTCAACGATGTCGGTGTCGTTGCGTACCGTCAGGGTCGTGGTGGCCACCCCTCCGGGCGCCACCGTCAGTGCGGGCAGGCCGAGTTCGGCGGATGTGGGCATAGCGCGACGGTAGGGCCGCCGGACGCCCCGGGGAGAGAGCCGCGCGGGCAAGCCGCGGGCACACCCCTTGCCCGCGCGAACAACCCGGCCCTGCCCGGCCCGGTTGCCGCGGGCCGCTCGACACACGCTCCACGCTCCACGCAGGCTCACGGCCGGCCCCGCGATGTGGCAGCCGGTCGTCATCACCACACCTCCACTGGCGCCGCACAGGCAGAACGGAACGGTTGATGACGTCGATCGAGAGAATCCATGAGGCAGCCACGACTCATCACGCTGCCGTGGCAACGCAGTTGGGCGGTGCCCGAGTCCCCGGCCGGGCCGCGTCCGCCGAGCTGCGCGGCGATCCGGGCCGGGTGCTGGTGGCGGTGTACGCGGAGGACATCATCCTGCAGACGGGCGTCGTCCAGCAGCTGCGGCAGCGGCCCGAGGTGGAGCTGCTCACCGACGACGAGGTCGCGAAGGCCCAGGTCACCCTGATGGTGGTCGACGGCCTGAACGACGCGGTGGCCGACCACCTGCGCCGGCTGCGGCTCGGCACGTCGGGCCGGATCGGGTTGGTGGTGGGCCACTTCGAGGCCGGCGGGTTGCAGACCATCATCGAGTGCGGCGTCGCCGCCGTGCTGCGCCGGTCGGAGGCGGACCAGGACCGGTTGGTCCACCTGATCACCGCGTTGGCCAACGGTGAGGGCGTGATGCCCGGGGACCTGCTCGGCGAGCTGCTCGACCGGGTCGGGAGCATCCAGCGCACCATGCTCGACCCGCGTGGGCTCACCCTGTCGACCCTGACGGCCCGGGAGGCGGAGATGCTGCGGCTGGTCGCCGAGGGCCTCGACACGAGTGAGATCGCGGCCCGGACCTCGTACTCCGAACGCACCGTCAAGAACGTGCTGCACGAGGTCACCACGCGGCTGGGCCTGCGCAACCGGGCGCACGCGGTGGGGTACGCGATGCGCCGCGGTCTCATCTGAGGCCCCCGGCGCGGTGGTTTGCCCTTCGGGGACACAGGTTGTTACCCCCGTCTCGGGTGCCCGGGGTCTGTCCCCGGGCACCCGAGACGGGGAGACTGCCGGGAGCACCGCCCGTCTCGGCATGTGAGGTTGAGCGTGATCGGCGCCACCGGCACTCCCCGCTCCATCCGGCGGTCGGCCCGCGCCGCCGTCGCGGTACTGCTGTCCCTGACGGCGGCCGTGGTGACGCTCGGCGCCGCGAACTCCGACGGACAGGCCGGGGCCCGCGATCCGGCGTCCAGCGGACCCGCCCCGGCCGCCGGTCGGATCGTCTTCGCCGGCACGGACCACCGCAGCCTGGCCCAGGTGACCGGCACGGGGGCCAGCACACCGCTGTTCGGACCCGGCCCCGCCCACTTCGACGAGGACCCCTCGGCCCGCGGTGGCCAGCTGGTCTTCACCAGCCTGCGGGACGGCCCACTGCCCCAGGTGTACCTGCGCGACGCCTCCGGCGGGGTGCACGAGCTGACCACCGGCATGGACGCCGCCGACCCGACCCTGACCCCGGACGGCAAGGCCGTCGTCTTCGACGCGCTGGAGCCCGGCGGACCCGGCGGCAAGTCCCAGCGGGTCCTGTGGGTGATCAACAGCGACGGCACCGGACTGCGCCGGCTCACCGACGGAACGGCCGACGAGACGAACCCGACGGTCTCGCCCGACGGCGAGTGGGTCGCGTACGCGTGCGACGGCGACCCGGCGCACACCCAGATCTACCTGCGGCCGCTGGCCGGCGGTCCGCCGACCGAAGTCACCCGGGTGACCACCGGCAACGCCGTCGACCCGGCCTGGAACCCGGTGAACGACGACGCGCACCGTGACCAGATCGTCTACACCTGGGACCAGGGCGGCGGGCGCGGCCCACAGCTGGTGCTCACCTCGCCCGACGGGGGTGACCGGCCGTTCTTCCCCGCCACCGGCTCCACCTGGCAGACCGGGTCGGCCGCCTGGCTGCCCGACGGCAGTGGGGTCCTCTTCCTGAGCCCCAACCAGCCCGACGGCTCCCTGACCTCGGTCCAGAACGTCTACCGTGCCCCGACCTGCTCCTGTACCCCGCCCCAACTGGTCTACAGCGACAACCGGTTGATCGCGACGCCGACCTGGCTGGGCAGCCAGACCGACGGCGGGCCCGTGGTGTCGCAGACCAGCGCCGTCGCCGCGAACACGGCCGACCTGGAGGACGTCCTCCCCGACGGGGGCGACCCGCGCGACCTGGGCGTCAGCGTGCTGAACGAGGACCCGGCCGCCGACACCAACACCAACCCCGACCCCGCCGCCGACCCGCTGTTCCACCCCCGCCCGGGCTACGACCCGTGGTACGAGCGGCAGAGCTACACGCCCGACGGCCGGCAGATCGTGGTGACCCGCTACGAGGACTCGCCGGCCGGCCGGATCGAACGGATCTGGCTGACCGACGCCGACGGTTCGAACCCGCACCCGATGAACCTCGCCGGGCGCGGCCCGAACGACTGGGACACCGACCCCACCTTCTCGCCGGACGGCAAGCTGATCGCGTTCAGCAGGACGTCTCCCGGCGGCGCCCAAGGGCAGTCCGGACCGGGGCGGATCATGATCGCCCAGGTGTCCACCGGCGCGATCGTGGGCACCGTGGAGCCGCCGGCCAGCCAGGAAGGCGCCTCCGACACCGAACCCTTCTGGTCCCCGGACGGCAAGCTGATCGCGTTCAGCAGGACCGAGGCGATCAACGGCAACGCCGGCAACATGCACGTCTGGACCGTGCCCGTCGACGACCTCGCCCAGCAGACCGACCTGAGCCGGGCGGCCTGCCCGGGCGCCTGCGACGTCATCGACGACAGCCCGGTGTTCTCGCCGGACGGGCAGCGCATCGCCTTCAACCGCAAGGGCGGTGACGGCGGGGACAACCAGCAGGACGGCGTCCTGGTCATGTCGTCGAGCGGCAGCGGCTGCACGGTGGTCCTGCCCGCGGGGCTCAGCCAGGACACCAGCGCCTGCGACCGCCCGCTGCCGGACACCTCCACCACGGGCCCGTTCCAGCCCCGCGACGTCGCCTGGACGGCGAACGGCGCTCAGCTGGTGCTGACCTCCCGCCGGGCCCTGGCGCCCGACTCGCCGGAGGGGCTGTCGGTCTACGACTTCGCCACCGGCACGCTCACCCCCCTGGACTGGCGGCTGCCGGGACGCCAGAAGGAGCCGAGCATCCAGCAGTCCGTCGACCTGTCGCTGAGCGCGCCCGCCGGCGCGCCCCCGGTCCACCCCGGCGGCGGCACCAGTGTGGCGATCACCGTGACCGACAAGGGCCCCGCGCCCTCGCCCGGCACCGTCCTCACGGCGTCGGTGCCGACGGGCGCCCGGCTCGACGGGCTGACCGCCCCGGTCGGGCAGTGCGACGCGCAGTCCCTGCGCTGCGACCTCGGCACCCTGGCACCGGGCGCGGTCGTCCAGGTGACCGCCACCCTCGTCGGCACGGAGGTCGGCCAGCAGCAGTTCGGCTGGAGCGTGGCCGGGACGGTGGTCGACCCGAACCCCGAGGACAACGCCGCGCAGACGATCCTCCCCGTCGCGGCCGCACCGCCCCCCTCGTCAGCACCGCCCGCCACTTCCGCACCCCCCTCGCCACCGCCTCCCACGTCCACACCGCAGGCGCTCCCCGCGCCGCAGGCCGGCCCGGGAGTGTCGGTCGGCGCGCAGCCGGATCCCGGCTACGTCGGCGGCCGGGTGACCGTCAGCTACACGGTGCGCAACACCGGCCAGGCGCTGGCGACCGGGCTGCACCTGTCGCTCGGCCTGCCCGCGGGCGTCCCCACCGAGCCCCTGCCCCCCGGCTGCACGGGCGGAGTCTGCGAGCTCGGCGACCTGTCCCCGGGCGGCACCGAGGTGGTGCAGGTGGTGCTGTCACCCGACGCGGCGCTGCGGACCACCGTCACCACGGTGCTGACCACCACCGGCACCGACGCCGACCCGGGACCCCACGTGGCGAGCACTCCGCTGCGCATCCTCCAGCCCCGCATCGTCGCGGTGCCGCCGATCGGCAAGCCCGGCTTCGTGACCTCCGTGCGCGGCGTGGACTTCCCGCCCGGCGTGCCGGTGCGGTTCACCTGGCAGCCCGGCATCACCGCGGCCGCTGCGCCCACCTACCCGAGGGCCGACGGGACCTTCGCGGGCCAGCTGCTCATCCTCCCCAAGGACGAGACGGGCCCGCGGACCATCACCGCCGGCGGACCCGGGTTCTCCCCGGTGACCTGCCCCTTCCTGGTGGTGGAGGGCAGCATCGGCCCGCCGGGGGAGGTGGAACGGCGGTGATCCACGAGGTCGACGAGGCGCTGCGGCTGCTGCTCGCCGAGACCGGCCTGCCGGAGCGCGGGGTCGAGCTCGTCTTCGACTCGCCCACCCGGGAGTGGGCCGCCCGGCGCAACGCCCCGACGGTCAGCGTCTTCCTCTACGGGATCCGCGAGGAGACCGCCCGCCGGCAGGCCGGTGCCGTCGAGGAGCACGACGCGGACGGCCTGGTCGTCGGCCGGCGGGCCGCGCCCCGCTGGTTCGAGCTGGCCTACCTGGTGACGGCGTGGACCAACCGGCCGCAGGACGAGCACCGACTGCTGGCGGAGGTGCTGCAGTGCCTGACGACCGTGGACGCGCTGCCCGAGCGGGTGCTCACCGGCACGCTCGCCCGGCTCGGGCTCACCGTCGGGCTCGACACCGCCGGGAGCGGCACGGGCCTGCCGTCGGTGTCCGACGTGTGGTCCGCCCTCGGCGGCGAGCTGCGACCCTCGATCGACCTCAGGGTGTTCGCCCCGCTGCCCGGCGGGCGCGGCCCCGTGGGGCCCCCGGTCACCGACGGGCTCGTGGTGCGCGCCACCGACACCACCGAGGACGCCGCAGGCTCCGGCGCCGGCCGCCGGCTGCGCTACCGCGGCGGCACGGATCCCGGCCCGGACGGCTTCGCGGCCCCCCGGGAGCGCCCGTTGCCGCCGGGCCGCCGGCAGCGCGGCGGCCCGGCGCGATGAGCGTCGACCTCGGGGCGGCCAGGAGCGACCCGACGGCCGGCCTCGACCACCTGTGGGACCGGCTGCGGCGCGTCGAGCAGCGGGTCCGGTCCGCGGTCCGCGACCGCAGGGCCGGCGACCCGGACCCGGACGACCCGTACCGCGGCCAGTACCTCAGCCCGGAGGCGGTGGAGCGGATCCTGGCGACCTGCGCCCCGGCGGGCGGGGCCGGGGGGGGGGGGGGGGGCGGGCCCCCCCCCCCCCCCAGGTCCCTGCTCTCGAGCCTCGCCAGCGGCTTCTGGCTTCTTCCGGTGGAACTCTAACTCCTCCCCGTGGTGACCGCCCCCCACCTCCACGCACCCCCCCCTCACCCCCCCCCCCCCCCCCCCCCCCCCCCCCCCCCCCCCCCCCCCCCCCCCCCCCCCCCCCCCCCCCCCACCGCCCGGTTCCCGGCTCGAGCGGCTCGCCGGCGGCTTCGGGCTGCTCCCGGTGGACCTCGAACTGCTCCTGGTGGCGATCGCCCCCGACCTCGACGCCCGCTTCGAACAGCTCTACGGCTACCTCAACGACGACCTGACCCAGCGCCGCCCGACGATCGGGCTCGCGCTCGAACTCTGCGGGCTGCCGGCAGCCGGAGCCGGCCGCTTCCGTTTCTCGGCGCAGGCCCCGCTGATCGCCGGTGGCCTGGTGGAGATCACCGAGCCGGAGCGCCCGCTGCTCTCCCGGATCCTGCGGGTGCCCGACCGGGTGACGGCCCATCTGCTCGGCGACGACCGGTTCGACAGCGCGCTGCACGGGCTGGTCCGGCTCGGCCGGCCGGGCGCCGAGGCGCCCGCGGAGCCGGCCCGCCGTCTGGGCGTCGCCGCGGCGGACGGCAGCGGACTGGTGTACCTGCTGGACCGGGGCGGCCACGCCGGCCTGCTGGCGGTGGACGCCCTCGCGGCCGGCGGCCGGCCGCCCCTGGCCGTCGACGCCGCCGCGCTCGCCGCCCGCCCACCGGACGCCACCGTGTGCGCGCTCGCCCGGGAGGCGCGGCTGCGCGGCAGCGGTGTCGTGCTGGGCCCGTTGGACCGGCTCGAACCCGAACGCCCCGAGCGGGTCCGGCTGTTGCGCGAGCTGTGCGCGCGGCTCGCCGGCGTGCCGCTGGTGGTGCACGGCGGCCGGCCGTGGGATCCGGCCTGGGCGCGGGAGAGCCCGCTGGTGATCACCGTTCCGCCACCGGACCCGCGGCAGCGCGCCGAGCAGTGGGCACGCGCGCTGAGTGCGGCGCAGGCACCGCCGGGCGGCCCGGCGGGGCAGCCCGCGCGGGCCCCGTTGGGCGCCGAGTTGGCCGAGGCGATCGCCCCGTACCGGCTGGACCAGGAGCAGGTGGCGCGGGCCGCCGAGGTGGCGGTCAGGACGGCGGCCGCCCGGGGCCGCCCGGTGCGCGCCGAGGACGTGCGGGCCGCGGTGCGAGCCCAGAACGGTGCGGGACTCGCCCGTCTCGCCCGCCGGATCGACCCCGCGGTCGGCTGGGACGATCTGGTGCTGCCCGAACCCACCGGGCGCCGGCTGCGCGAGCTCGTCCTGCGGGCCACCCACCGCGACCAGGTGCTCGGCCGGTGGCGGATGCGGCCGGGCGGCGGGCGGGGGCGCGGGGTGATCGCCCTGTTCGCGGGGGAGTCGGGCACCGGCAAGACGATGTCGGCCGAGGTGGTGGCCGCCGAGCTCGGCATGGAGCTGTACGTCGTGGACCTGTCCACCGTGGTGGACAAGTACCTCGGCGAGACGGAGAAGAACCTGGAGCGTATCTTCACCGAGGCCGCGCAGGTGAACGGCGTCCTGCTGTTCGACGAGGCCGACGCGCTCTTCGGGAAGCGCTCGCAGGTCAAGGACGCCCACGACCGCCACGCGAACGTGGAGTCGGCGTACCTGCTGCAGCGCATGGAGTCCTTCGACGGGATCGCGGTGCTGACGACCAATCTGCGCGCCAACCTCGACGAGGCGTTCACCCGGCGGCTGGACGTCATCGCGGAGTTCCCGCTGCCGGACGAGGAGCGGCGACGCGTCCTGTGGGACCGCTGTCTGGGCCCGCACCTGCCCCGCGGTGACGACCTCGACCTGGAGTACTGCGCGCGGCACTTCGAGCTCGCCGGCGGTTCCATCCGGTCCTGCGCGGTGACCGCGGCCTACCTGGCGGCCGAGACGGGCCGGCCGCTGGGCATGGCGCAGCTGGTGTCCGCGGTGGTCGCCGAGTACCGCAAGCTCGGCCGCCTGGTCCTGGAGGGCGAGTTCGGGTCGTGGCTGGGCGTCCTCGGGGACGGCGAGTGCGCCTGACCCCACGGGGCCCGCCGCCGGCGCCGCCCCGCGGGGACCCGCGGCGGTGGCCGCCGGGGGCAGCGTCCTTGCCCCCGGTCTGGAACCCCGGGACATGTCCCCGGCAGGTGGCCGGGCAGCAGACTCGGGGGGCGAACAACGGGCCACCCGAAGGAGCGAGCATGCCGTCGTACCTCACCCCGGGCGTGTACGTGGAGGAGGTCCAGTCCGGTGCCCGGCCGATCGAGGGAGTCGGCACGGCCGTCGCCGCCCTGGTCGGCTTCGCCGAGACCGGACCCTTCCACGAGCCGACCCTGGTGACCAACTGGGACCAGTACGTCCGGACGTTCGGCGGCTTCACCGAAGGCACCTACCTGCCGCACGCCGTCTACGGCTTCTTCGCCAACGGCGGCGGCTCCGCCTACATCGTCCGGGTCGGCGACCCGGCCCGGCAGGCGGCCGACGGTGGGCCGGACCCCGCCCGCAGCGTGCCCCCGCCCACCGCGGTCGCGGGCTTCCTCTTCTCCGCCCTGCCCGGCGCGGGCGGCGACGTGTCGGTCGAGATCGCCGACACCGAGGGGGAGAACGTCCCGGAGGACCGGTTCCGGCTGCTGGTCCGCAGGGGCGGCGAGGTCGCCGAGACCTACGACGTGTCGACCCGCAAGAACACCAGGGGATATGTCGTCACCCAGCTGCGGGAGTCCAAGCTCGTCACGGTCACCGAGCAGCCCGGCACCGCGCCGAGCCGCCCCGAGCGCCAGACCCACGCCCTCGCCGCCGCGCCCGCCCCCGCGCCGGCGGCCGCCCCCGCCACCCGCCTCGACCCCGCCGAGTACGTCGGCGACGCCTCGGCCCGGACCGGCTTCGCGGGGCTGGAGGCGATCGACGAGATCACCATGGTCGCGGTCCCCGACCTGATGAGCGCCCACCAGCGCGGCGACCTCGACGCGGAGGGCCTGCGGACCGTCCAGCTGGCGGTGATGTCGCACTGCGAGCAGATGGGCGACCGGATCGCCGTGCTGGATCCGCCGCCGGGCCTGAACGCCCAGCAGATGCGCACCTGGCGCTACGACGAGGCGGGCTTCGACTCCCGCTACGCCGCCCTGTACTACCCGTGGATCAAGGTGTTCGACCCGGCGAGCGGCCGCAACGTGCTGGTCCCCCCGAGTGGGCACGTCGCCGGGGTGTGGGCGCGCAGCGACGCCGAACGCGGCGTGCACAAGGCCCCGGCCAACGAGATCATCCGCGGCGCGGTGGACCTGGAGCTCCGCCTCAGCAAGGGCGAGCAGGACCTGTTGAACCCGATCGGCGTCAACTGCGTGCGCGCCTTCCCCGGGCGCGGTATCCGGATCTGGGGCGCGCGCACCCTCTCCTCGGACCCCGCCTGGCGCTACCTCAACGTGCGGCGGCTCTTCAACTACCTGGAGGAGTCCATCCTCCTGGGGACCCAGTGGGTGGTCTTCGAGCCCAACGACGACCGGCTGTGGTCCAGCGTCCGCCGGAACATCACCGCGTTCCTGACCGAGGAGTGGCGGCGCGGCGCGCTGTTCGGCCAGACGGCGGCCGAGGCCTTCTACGTCAAGTGCGACCGCGACAACAACCCCCAGGAGTCCATCGACCTCGGGCAGGTGGTGTGCGAGATCGGGGTCGCTCCGGTGAAGCCCGCCGAGTTCGTGGTGTTCCGGCTGTCCCAGTTCTCCGACAGCACGAGCCTCGTCAACGAGTGACCAGCAGCATCGGCACCCACCGGAAGGTGACAGGAAGTCATGGCTGAAGGCGATCCGCTCTCCACGCATATCTTCGGCGTCCAACTCGGCGGCTACAACGTCGAGTCCGTCAAGGCGATCACCAATCTGACGGTCGATCAGGATGTCGTCGAGTACAAGCAGGTGACCCAGCAGGGCAAGCTGATCGTCCGTAAGCAGCCCGGCGCCCGGCTGCCCGGCGAGGTGACGATCACCCGCGGTCTCGACAAGAGCAGCGCGTTCACGAGCTGGATCAAGGAGACCCTCAACAACGGCGCGATCAACACCGCGCGGCAGAACCTCACCATCGAGGTCAAGGACACCACCGGCGCCACCCTGCGCCGCATCCAGCTGACCAACGCCTGGGCCAGCCGCTGGGAGGGCCCCACGCTCACCGCGGGCGAGTCGAACGCCGCGACCGAGACCGTGACCATCGTGTTCGAGGAGATCACCGTCGAATGAGGCGACGGATCGGCCTTGAGGAACTCCTGGAGCAGGCCCCGGCCCCGGCGTCGCAGACCGCCGCGCCGCAGCCGCGCCGCCCCGGTCACCCGGACCCCCGGGGGCACGGGCCGCGTACGGAGTTCGAGTTCGAGCTGCCGCTCGGCTACGTCGACGACGACGGCACGGTGCACCGGCACGGCGCCATGCGCCTGGCCACCGCGCGCGACGAGCTGATGCCCCAGATCGACAAGCGGGTCAAGGAGAACCCGGCGTACCTGAGCGTGGTGCTGCTGAGCCACGTGATCACCAGGCTCGGCACCGTCACCGACGTGCACGCCGGTGTCGTCGAGCAGATGTACGCCACCGACGTCGCGTTCCTCCAGGACCTCTACCAGCGGATCAACAGCGAAGGCCACACGCGCGCCGCGGTGACCTGCCCGCACTGCGACGGCTCCTTCGAGGTGGACCTCGCTGGTGGGCGCCTGGGGGAATCGTGACGTACGCGCCTGCTCGGCTGTACGAGGAGGTCGCGTACATCGCCTACCACTTCCACTGGCAGCGGGAGGACATCCTCGACCTGACCCACCGCGAACGCGGGCAGTGGGTCCGGGAGATCGCGCGGATCAACACCCGCGTCAACGAAGGCGGGTGAGCGGGGTGGGGTTCCGGGACAGGTTCACCCGGCGGCGGGCCGGCGGGGCGGTGGGTGGTGGCGCGGGCGATGGCGGTGACGGGGCGGGCGCGCCCGGCCGGCGGGACTCCGGTGCCGGCGGCCGGGACGGGCGGTGGCACGCGGTCGAGCCCTTGACCCCGGCCATCGCGGGGCCGGTCTCCCGGATCAGCGACGGCCTGCGGTTCCGCTCCCGGCTCGCCTCCTGGCAGGACCCGTCGCTCTGCGGCACGCTCGGCCACGCGGTGCTCCCGACCGCTCCGGCGGGGATCCTACGGGCGGTGGCACGGCCGCCTGGTGCGGCCACCACGGTCGCCGGAGCGGACGAGCTCGCGCTGCGGCACGCGGCGGCGCCGGGGACGGCGGCGATGGCGCCGGAGGCGGAGGAACCGGCGGAGCCGGGGGAGACCCGGCAGATCCAGAGCTCCCCGGGGGCGCGGCGACTGCCCGTCAGGCCGGGTCCGCCGGTGGCACGCGGGGGCGGTGGGGCCGGCCCGGGCGCTCCCACGGAGGGCGACGGTGGCACCGCGACGGCCGGCGCGCACCCGGCGTCCGATCGCGGCGCCGGGACGTCCCCGCGTCAGGTCGGCCCGGTGCTGCCGCGCCCGATCGGCGAACCGCTGACCGTGGCGCCGCGCCCCCGGCCGCTGCCCACCCGCCCGGTGTCGGTGGTCCCGCTCCGGAGCGGGGAGCGCCGCGCGGGCGCGGCACCGGCGCACCGGGCCGCCGCAGGGCCGCCGCCCGCGGCGCCGGGGGAGCCGAGCGCCAGCGCCGGCCCACCCGAGACCCCCACGCGGACCGTGGCGGAGCGAACCGGTGCCGCCCCGGGCCCGGCCACCGCCTCCGGGCCGCCGCCAGCCGGGCACGCCGACGGCGTGGTGCGGCGCGCTACCACGAAGGGCGCCGCCTCGGGCCGACCCGTCCTCGGCGCACCACTGACCTCGCTGCCCGTGACCGCCGCGCCAGGGCCCGCCGCCGGCGGCTCCGAAAGTGCTGACATGACGTCAAATCCCGTACTGATGCCGATCGTTCCCGTGGCCTCGGAGCCGGTCGGACCGGCCGGGGACCCGCCCGGCAGAGCAGGCCGGGGTGCTCGCGAGGGCGGCGGGCCCCCCACCCGGTGGCCGGGCGGGCGTGCCGTGGGCGTGCCCGGCGGGCCGGGCCGGCCGGCCGCAGTGCCGCAACCGGGCGGCGGGCAGGCACCCGCTCGTCCCGAGGACGGACCGCTCGGCGCCACCCACGCGCTCGGCGGCTCCGCCGTCCGGGAACCGGGGAGGTCGGCTCCCTTCCACCCGGCCCCCGGGGCCGGCGACGCCACCCACATCCAGCGCGCGCCCTCCGCGAGCGAGGGTTCCCCGCCCGCGCCGCCGTCGGCATCGTCCGGCCCCACCACGCGGGTGCGCCGTGGCTCCACCACCGCCCGCACGCGTGGGGGTCTGGGCGCGCCCCTCGACGCTCTGCCGCCGACCGCGGCCGTACCGGCCGGCGGCACCGCGCCGCTGTTCGGCGGGCGCGGCACCGTGCGGCGGGTCCCGGAACCGGTGACGGCCGAGGTCACGAGCGGCGGGACCGGAACCGGGCGGGAGCACGGCACCCCCACCCTCCCCGCACCACCGCGGCCGGCCGCGCCCACCGGGATGGTGTTGCGCGGGGAAGGGGACCGCGTCGCCCGCGACGCGGTCGCCGACAGGCGGCCCCCGGAGGGCGCGCCGGAGCCAACGGCCCTCCAGCGCGGGGTCGGTGACGTGCGCCGCGGCCCGCACCCCGGCGCTCGGGGCGCGGACCTGAGCGCGGGTCCGGGCCGGACCGGGGATGCGGGAGGGCACGTCGCGGGAGCCGACCCGTGGGCGTTCGACGCCGTACCGGGGAAGGCGGGTGCCTCCGCCTCCCCGCTGCCCGGCCCCGGACCGGACCGGTCCTCAGCCGTGTCGAGGCCGCCCGCCCGCGCGGCCCACCAGGTGCCCGCCGCAGCGCCGGACCCGACCGGTGCACGGCTCGGCTCCGATCGCGGCACGGGCGTGGGGGGGGGGGGGGGGGGGGGGGGGGGGGGGGGGGGGGGGGGGGGGGGGGGGGGGGGGGGGGGGGGGGGGGGGGGGGGGGGGGGGGGGGG
>NZ_JBVHLF010000035.1:609-86571 GCF_055559155.1 Kitasatospora sp. NPDC024654 | reverse complement strand
TCGGCAACCGCCTCGTCGGCATCCTCCACGGATGCCTCAAGACCCGCACCCTCTACGACGAGGCCACCGCCTGGTCACACCACGCAACCCTCCCAGCCGCAGCTTGACACCGCTACGTCATGGGATGTCTGACACGGGCTTCCGGATGGCTGGTCCTGGTGGGACAAGGAAATTGAGAAGGGTTCAGGCGAAGGATGCGGAGTAGCGGACCGGAGCGCCGCGCACCACACGATCGAGATCCGCGAGAAGCGGGTTGAGCCCTTCTTCCCGTGTGTTCCACCGCGGTCATGGCCTTCGGTGTGGTGTGAGCCCGTCGTCACCAGCGGGCCGAGGAAATCGTCGGCAGGCCCTGACTGCGGACGGCCGGCGATCAGCACGTTCCGGGGTTCGGTGTTCATCGCCCGTCCGGGCCTTGCTGGGTCCGCCCGGACCAGATGGGCTCGACCTGCTCCCAGTCCATCTCCCAGGCGGTGGCGGCCTGGCGATCGAGCGACCGGCGGCGGATTGCACAGAGGGTGAGTGAACCAGCGACCATCACCGCCAGGCTACCGAGCGCGGTGAAAGCGGCGTCAGCGAGCATCGAGGCCTCCGGCTGCGGTTCTGCGGCGAGCCGACCCTTGTCGTCCACCTGGATCAGGACGGTCGCGCCGGCGACGGTTCCGCTGGGGACGTCGGTCCACCCGGTGTGGTGTCCGGTCGGCGGGTAGTTCCAGCTCACCTCGGCCTGGCTGCTGACGTCGGGCGTCATGGGGTCGGTGGCCGCGGTCGACGTGGTGGCGGTGATCCGGTGGCGGTGCTGGGCCAAGCGGTCCGCGACGGTCTGCTGGTGCTGCAGCACGGTCCACCCGGCCAGCAGCGCAAGGGCCGCCGACGCTGTCAGGCTCAGCACCAAGACGAGGGCGAGGCGGCTGCGGGAGCGGTCACCGGGGCGGCACAACGGGTTGTCCTCCCGGCCGATGGCGCGACGCAGCCGGGCCGCCAGGGCCATCCGTCCAGCAGTCGGTTCACGATGGTCGGATCCGGCGGGCATGTCGCGCTTCCTCCATCCAGCGACCAGGCTACCGGGCGGGCGTGTCCGGGTCGTCCGGGTCGGTGTCGTCGGTGTCGTCGGTGTCGTCGGTGTCGAGAACGTCGGTGGCGGCCGCGCGCGGCGTGGGCGCACCCTCCGGGCCGTAGCCGAGCCGGATGAGCATCTGGACGGTTCCCGGACCGCGGCGCGGATCGCGCATCGCCCAGCGCAGGTCGGTCCACTCCAGCGCCTGGTGCAGCAGCGAGGTGCGCAGGCCGCGCGCGGTGGCCATCAGCAGGACGCGCTCCAGCGCCTGGCCGGCGCGCAGCCAGTCGGCGGGCACGTCGTTGCGGGTGAGGAGGACGGCGATCCGGGGATGTGGCTCGAAGGGGACGGGCGGCCGGTGTTCGGTGGGGCGCAGGGCGGCGAAGTCGCGGGCCGGGAAGTGGCCCTCGGCGTCCTGCGGGCCGAGCGCCGCATCCGGGATCCCGCGCGGGCCGGATCCCGGGTGCTGGATCGCCTGGCGGCTCTCGTACCGGCGCCGAGTCTCGGTGATGCCGCGCTGCTCGGCCTCCGCGGTGAGCTCCAGCAGGCGGTGGATCTCGGTCTCCCCCGGCAGCTCCAGCAGAGCACCCTCGGCCTTGGCGGCCTCGGTCAGCTCGTCCAGCACCGGCGCCGGGATCGGCTGATCGCGGAACGGCAGCCGGCTGCTGTGCCGGCGCCAGATCGCCTCGTACAGCTCCGAGGCCGCCGGGGCGACGTGCAGAGGTCCCGTCAACCGGACCGACGCGAGGAGGTCGGGTTCCGGCGGCTGGGGCAGCAGGTGCACCACCGGCTCCCGGCCCAGCCGCCACACGGCCAGCCGCAGGTTGAACAGAGCGGCGCCGACCGACAGATAGAGACCCCGCTGGTCCGGGTCGGTGACCGCGAGATCCGGCTGCGGGACCGCGCGGACCTCCAGCGTGGTGGTCTCGGGACGGAACCGGTAGCGCCAGGGCTGGGTGTTGTGCATGGACGGCGCGGCGACCGCGGCGGAGACCAGCTCCTCCAAGGCCGCGGCGTCCAGTGCCGAGGTGATCATGACACTCTCCAAGCTCTCCGGAAGGCGCCGAGTGCCCTCGTGGCTCCATCGTGCGCGTGACGGCGCGGACGCGAACGGGCCGACCGGCCCCCGGTTCCGGGCCCAGTGGGCCCGATCGGCCCTGGTCGGTCGCCCACCGGAGAGGCAGGGTGGTGCTCAGGAGATCACGTGAGAGGGCGATGACAATGACCGGATCCCTGCCCGGAGCGATCGGCTCCACCCCGCCGGCCGCGAGCACGCCGGAACGCGAGGATCTCCCGCACCGGACCCGCGTCGTGGCGGTGATGAACCGCCAGGTCGTCGCCGTCGACCCGCGGGCCGGGTTCGCCGTGGTCGTCGACGCGCTGCGGCAGCACCATCACGACATGCTGCCCGTCCTGGACGAGGAGCAGCGGGTCACGGGCATGGTCTGCGCCTCCGACCTGCTCGCCAAGCTCGCGGTGCGGGCACTCGCCCCGCAGCCGGCGCCCTGGGAGTCGCAGACCGTACGCGACGTGCGGCGCAAGGCGGCGGCGGTCGCGGCCGGTGAACTGATGACCGCCCCGGCACTGACCATCACCACCCGGACCACGGTCGCCGAAGCCGCCCTGCTGGCGATCCGCCACCACGTGCACCACCTGCCGGTGGTCGACGACCAGCGGCGGCTGGCCGGCATCGTCTGCCTGTGCGACCTGCTGGACGTCCTGCGCCGCAGCGACGCGGCGATCACCGCCGAGATCAGGGCGATCGCCCTGGCTCCCGAGGCCGGCGTGCTGGCAACGACGTTCGCGGTGTGCTGCGACCACGGACAGGTCACCCTCGGTGCCCGCACCTCCCGGCGCAGCCAGGCCGAGCGCCTGCGCGAGCGGGTCCGGGCGGTGGAGGGGGTGGTCGAGGTCATCGACTCCCTGCGCTGGCAGATCGACGACGTTACGGCCACCTGCCCCGGAACGGCCTACTGATCAGGCCGGCGCCCGGACCAGCGCCACCTTGAGGACACCGGCCCCCGGCGCTGCGGCGAAGATGTGCTGCTGGTGTCCACCAGGCCCGTGGTGACGGTGGCGCATCGGGGACTCGCCCAGCGCGGCGGGCGGAGCCGTGGCACGTCAGCGCCTTCGCGGCTGATCACCGCTCACAGGGGGGACGGCGCCGGTACGACCATCACGGGGCAGTGAGCGTGGTGCAGGACGCCCTGGCTGACCGAGCCCAGCAGCATCCCGGCGAACCCGCCACGGCCGCGGGTGCCGACCACCAGCGCCAGCGCGTGGGCGGACGCCTCGGACAGCACGGCCACCGGGTGGCCGAGCACCACCTCGTGCGTCAACTCCACCTCGGGATAGGCCTCCAACCGCCCGGCCGTCGCCTCCGCGAGCATCCGCCGGTACTCCTGCTCGGCGGCGTGCCGCTGCTCCGCCGTCGCCCGCCGCTCCGGCTGCCAGGCGAGGACCGCCCGCAACCCGGCCCCGCGCCGCGCCGCCACGTCGAACGCGTGGTCCACGGCGAACCGCGCGCCCGGACTGCCGTCCACCCCGACGACCAGGTACGGCGGGTTCTGGGTGGCGTGCTCCGGATCACGCACCACGACCACCGGACACCTGGCGTGAGCGATCAGCGCGACGGCCGCCGATCCGGCGGAGAAGAGTTCCCGGACCGGGGTGAGCCGACGCGACCCCAGCACGACCTGGGCCGCGTCCTCCGCCTGGTCCCGCAGCACCTCGATCGGATCCCCGTCCAACTGCCGGACCTCCACCGGCACACCAGGGCGACGCTCGGCGACGAACTGCGCCGCCTCGGCGAGCACACGCTCCCCCGCCAGGTGGTCGAGCCGCTCCTGCTCGATCATGTCGGCGGCGGCCAGCAGCCAGACGGCGGCCCGGGGCATCAACCGGGACGCCAGGACCAGACGCAGCGGCAGGTCGCGGCGGTCCGCCTCATCGGCGGCCCAGGCGAGCACCATCCGGCGCGGGTTCTCGGGATCGACGCCGACCACGACCGGGGGAAGACCGTCGGAGGTCATGACCCGACCCCGTCGCTCCCGGCCGTGTCCGGGCCCCCACCGTGAGAACGGCCGGGGGCCGAGCGCTCGGCCACGGCGTGGTGGTGGACGTGGGCGTCCGGCCCGGGAAAGACCAAGGTGATCCGTCCACTGTCCGACCAGCGCACGTCGTAGGGCGGGCTGCCGTCCGCGTGGTGCAGGCCCACGATCTCCCCGTCGCGCCGCGTGTCACCGGTGGTGGCGCCTTCCACGATGAGCCGGTCGCCCACACTCGCTTTCATCACGGTCTCCTCCCCTCAACGGCCCACCGGGTGTACTGCCGACCCGTCAGGTTCTGATCACGCGTCCGCTGACCCGTTCGGGATCCAGTCGGATCCAGACGTCGCGCCGGCCGCCGGCCCACGGCGTCGGCCCGGCGCCGTCCGCCGCTTCCCGTTCCTCGGAGGACGGGAGCCGCTCGGTCGTACCGACCATCAGCACGCTCCAGCCTGCCCGGAGCGCCTCGTCCAGGTGGTCCACCTCGAAGGCCACCCGGCGGTCCGCGGCCCGGGAGGGTGCGCTGCCCTCGGCCGTCCGGTAGTACAGCATCCGGTGCGCGACGCGGTAGTTGACGGGCAGCACGACCGGGCCCCGCGGCGTGCCGTACGCCACCCGGCCCACGCCGTGGTCGGACAGCCGCTCCCAGCACTCGGCCGGATCCAGCTCGTGCAGCGACGGACGCACGGCGGCCAGCGCCCGCCCCGGAGCGTCCGCGACGCCGTCACCCAGCAGCTCCGCCACACCGCCCTCCAGCGCACCCGCCAACCGGAGCAGGGCCCCGGCATCGACGACGGCCGGCCGGGTCTCCAGGTACTCCAGGTACGCCGGGGCCATGCCGGCCCGCCCGGCGACTTCCGCCCGGCTCAGGCCCAGCCGCTCCCGCAACGCGGCCAGCCGCCTCCCGAGGTCGCCCGGGTCAGCCACCGGTGAACCACCGTCCTCCTGGTCAGGGCGCCGGTCCGCCGGGCGGTAGGCGGGCATCGCGGGCCCGCCCACCGGGGGGAGCTCGGCGTCCACCCAGCTGTCGATCGCGTGCGCGTCGTGCTGGGCGCCGAACGGCAGAGCCCGCCGGGCGGCTTCGATCGCGGCGGCCCGGGTCATGCCGTGCCGGTTCATGAGCTCGACCGCCGACTTCGCCAGTTCGGCCAGCTCACGGCCCATGGCACGCTCATCGACGGCTCCGTGACGGGACCGATCGTTCTGGGTCATGGCTCCTCCTTGGACCCCCGCCCCGCCCGTCCCACCGGATCCCCCCGGACCGTCATCCGGTTGCCGTCTCCTGCCAGCATCCCTCCCCCTCGAGCCCGCCGACACGGGACGTCCGGGCCCCGCACGGGACCGGATCGCCCCGCGGCGGGGGCCGACCGGCCCTGTCCCCCGACGGCCGGCGCACCGACGGTGGGAGCAGTGACCGGTTCCGCCGTGCCCGCACGGCGGCCCTGAACCGCGGGAGACGTCATGCCGACCGTCCAGCCCCCGCCGGCCGCGGCCGAGGTCCTCCTCGCCGACGGCACGACCGCTGCCATCCGGGTGCTCGGCCCGCCCGACCGGGAGGCAGTGCTCGATCTGCACGCGGTGCGGATGTCCGAGGAGAGCCGGCGGCTGCGGTTCTTCGGTGTCAGCCGCCGGGCTCCCGAGCAGGCCGCCGACCGGCTCAGCGCGCCGCCCCGTCCCGGGTTCCTCGCCCTGGGCGCCTTCGTGGGCGACCGGCTGGTGGGCGTGGTGGAGTGCGAGACGATCCCGGACCGCCCGGACACCGCCGAACTCGCGGTCGCCGTCGCGGACGACTGGCAGCACCGCGGGGTGGCCACACTGCTGATCGAGCACCTGGTGCACGCCGTCCGCGCCACCGGCGTCCGGCTCCTGGAGGCCGACACGCTGGCCGACAACCGGTCGATCCAGCGGGTCTTCACCGATCTCGGCCTGCGCACCCGGCGTCAGCTGGAGCAGGGAGAGGTGCGGGTGCGCGTGGAGCTGGACGAGGAGGACGAGCAGTACCTCGCGGCGGTGGAGCGGCGCGGCCGCGGTGCGGACGTGGCCAGCCTGACACACCTGCTCAGGCCGGTGTCGGTGGCGGTGGTGGGCGCCTCCCGGCGGCCCGGGTCGGTCGGCCGGGCCGTGCTGTGCAGGATCCGAGAGGGCGGCTTCACCGGCGAGGTGTGGGCGGTCAACCCGCACGCCGCCGAGGTGGCCGGCGTCCCCGCCCACCCGTCGGTGACCGCCCTGCCCGGGCCGCCCGAGCTGGCCGTGCTGGCGGTGCCCGCGGCCGCGGTGCCGGAGGTGGCCGAGGAGTGCGGCCGGGCGGGCGTGCGGGCCCTGCTGGTACTGACCGCCGGGCTGGACGGTGAGCAGGCCCGCCGGTTGCTGGACAGCTGCCGGCGGCACAGCATGCGCCTGCTGGGCCCGAACTCGCTGGGCCTGGTCCAGACCGACCCGGTCGTCCGGCTCGACGCCGAGTTCGGCGCGGCCACCGCGCTGCCCGGCACCGCCGGGGTCGCGGTCCAATCCGGCGGTGTCGGGATCGCCCTGCTCGACCGGCTGTCCCGGCTCGGCATCGGCGTCTCCTCCTTCGTCTCCCTCGGCGACAAGTACGACGTCAGCGGCAACGACCTGCTGCAGTGGTGGGAGAGCGACGGACGGACCGACCTGGCGCTGCTGCACCTGGAGTCCTTCGGCAACCCGCGGGCCTTCTCGCGCACCGCCCGCCGGGTCTCCCGGCAGCTGCCGGTGCTGACCGTGGACGCCGGCCGCTCGCCGGCCGGCCGCCGGGGCGCGGCCGCGCACACCGGGGCCGCGCAGACTCCACCCGTCACCCGGCGGGCCCTGTTCGCCCAGGCCGGAATCACCGCGACCCGCAGCATCGGCGAGCTGGTCGAGGCCGCCGCCCTGCTGCACGCCCAGCCGCTGCCGGGCGTGCGGAACGCCACGGCCGTCGTCTCCAACGCCGCCGGGGTGGGCGTGCTCGCCGCCGACGCCTGTGCCGACTCCGGGCTCGCCCTCCCCGAGCTCCCCGCTCCGCTGGTGGCCGAGCTGCTGGCGGTGCTGCCGCGCGGGGCGGCGGCGACCAATCCGGTCGACACCACCGCCGCGGTCGGTCCGGACGAGCTGCGGGCCTGTCTCGCCCTGCTGGAACGGAGCCGGTCGGTGGAGTCCGTGCTGGTCTGCCTCGCCCCGCTCGCACTCGCCACCACGCCCGAACGGGAACCGGTGCGCGCGCTCACCACCGGTCCGGGCCGCCGGCGGATCCCGGTCGCGGTCGTCCAACTCGGCCAGGACGTCCCGGTCCGGTACCTGGACGCCGACGGCGGCGGCCGGATCCCCTCGTACGCCGACCCGCAGACCGCCGCCCGGGCCCTGGCCCACGCCCACGAGCGGGCGCGCTGGCTCGCCGAGCCGCGCGGCGTGGAGATCCCGGTGCCCGGCTGCGAACCGCTCCGGGCCCAGGCCGTGGTGGCCGACTTCCTGAGCGACCATCCGAGCGGCGGCTGGCTCGACCCGGACGGCGTCACCGCGCTCCTGGAGTGCTACGGACTCCCGCTGACCACCTCGTCCTGGGCCGGGGACGAGCGGACGGCGGCGCACGCCGCCGGCGCCCTCAGCACGCTGGGCCACGAAGGAAGAGTCACGTTGAAGGCCCACTGGCCGGGGCTGGCACACCGGGCCGACCTGGGGGCCGAACGGATCGGACTGGCCGGTGAGAACGCGGTGCGCGAGGCCTTCCGGGACCTCGCCCGGCGCTTCGACGGCCGGATGGCGGGTGTGATCGTCCAGCCCGCCCCGGCGCCCGGCACCGAACTCTTCCTCGGAGTGACCCAGGACGCGGTGTTCGGCCCGCTGGTGACCTTCGGGATGGGCGGCGCCGCCACCGATGTCCTGGACGACCAGGTGGCGCGGCTGGCCCCGCTCACCGAACCCGACATCCGTGCCATGATCACCGGACTGCGCGCCGGTCCGCTGCTGTTCGGCTACCACGGCACCGCGGCGGTCGACCTCACCGCCCTGGAGCTCGCCCTCGCCGCCCTGTCACGGCTGGCCGTGGACGTCGCCCAGCTCACCGAGGCCGAGCTCAACCCGCTGATCGCCCGGCCCGACGGCGTGCTCTGCACCGACGCCCGGATCCGCCTGGAGCCGCGCGGCCCGTTCGACCCGTACCTGCGCCGGCTGCGCCGCCCGGCCGTGCCGGCGCCCGTCACAGTGTCAGCGAACGGCTCTCCCCCGGCCGCAGGGTGAACAGCGCGCCCCGGAAGCCGATCCGGACCTGGCCGGACGCGCCCTCGGCGAGCCGGACGGTCGCCTCTTTGCGGTCGACGGTGAGCAGCAGGCCGCGCCGGCCGCGGTAGGCCAGGTCGACCTCCAGGTGGCGCAGCGGTGCGGGCAGCCGCGGGTCGAGCCAGAGCGCGTCCTGTCGGGTCTCCAGGCCGGTGTAGCAGCGCTGCACGAGGTCGACGGTGCCGGCCATGGCACCCAGGTGGATGCCTTCGGCGGTGGTGCCGCCCTGGACGTCGTGAACGTCGCTGGCCAGCGCGTCGCGGAAGAACCGCCAGGAGGCCCGGCGGTCGGACCGGGCCAGCACCCAGGCGTGTACCACCGAGCTGAGGGTCGAGCCGTGGCAGGTGCGGCGCAGGTAGTAGTCGGTGGTGGCGCGCTGGAGCTCGTGGCGCGCCGGGTAGCCGAGCCGGCGCAGCAGGGTGTGCACCTCGCGGGCCGGGAAGAGGTAGTAGAGCATCAGGACGTCGGCCTGTTTGGAGGCCTTGTAGCGGTTGACGCTGTCGCCCTCGGCCTCCAGGATCCGGTCCAGCCGGCGGATGTCGCAGTAGCGCTTCCGGTAGCGTTCCCAGTCGAGTTCGGCCAGCCGCTGGTAGCCGTCGAACTGGCTGATCACCCCGCCGTGGAACGGCACGTGCAGCCGGCGCCCGACGGCCTGCCAGCGCTCCAGCTCGTCGGGGCGCAGGTCGAGGCGTTCCAGCAGCTCGTCCCGACGGTAGCCGGGCAGGATCCGGAGGGTCTCCAGGGCCCGGGCCAGCACCCAGGAGGCCAGCACGTTGGTGTAGGCGTTGTCGTCCAGGCCGGGCCCGTCCGCCCACGGGTAGGCGTCGTGGTACTCGTCGGGGCCGAGCACACCACGGATCCGGTAGCGCTCCAAATCCTGGTCGTAGCAAGCCAGATCGGCCCAGAAGCGGGCGATCTCCAGCAGCATCTCGGCGCCGGTCGACGCCAGGAAGTCCAGGTCGCCGGTGGCCTGGTAGAACTGCCAGACGTTGTAGGCGACGGCGGATCCCACATGGCGCTGGAGATGGCTGTGGTCCGGCAGCCACCTGCCCGACACCGGGTTCAGGTGCAGTCGCTGCGACTCCTCGGTACCGTCCACCGCGCTCTGCCACGGGTACATCGCCCCGCGCCGGCCCGCGTCCGAAGCGGCCTGGCGGGCGGCCTCCAACCGTCGGAACCGGTAGCGCAGCACCGCCCGACTCAGTTCCGGGAGGCGCGTGTTGAGGACCTGGAGCACGAACAGCTCGTCCCAGAAGACGTGCCCGCGGTACCCCTCACCGTGCAGCCCGCGGGCCGGGATCCCGACATCGAGGTCGACCGAGTGCTCGGAGTAGGTCTGGAGCAGATGGAACAGGTACAGGTGCAACGCGCCGGTCTCGGCGAAATCCGCCTCCATCCGGCAGCGCCGCCACAACTCCGCCCAGCGCAGCCCATGGTCGCGCAGCAGCGATTCGAAGTCACCTGCCCGCACAGCGAGTTGGCGGGCGGATCGGAGCGGGTCCGCCACCGCGGGATCCCGGGAGGTGTGGACGGCCACCACCTTCTCCACCACTACCCTTTCCCCGACGGCCACCGGCACGGTGATCACCTGCCCGGCCCAGCCGTCCCGGACGTCGTCCTCCCGGGCCACCGGGTCGGGCTGGACCCGGGTCCGGGCGGCCAACGCGACGTGCAACGGCGCGTCGACGGCGGCGACCCGCAGCCAGACCAGGTCCGGTTCCGCCGGCCCCTGCCCGACGGGGACCAGATGCCGGCTCGTCAGCGAACGGTAGCGGGGGACCCCGGCATTGGTCACCCGGCCGTCGATCGCGGAGCTGATGCACAACCGTCCCGACCAGTTCTCCGGCACCAACACCGTCTCCAGGGCGACGAGATGGGGGCGCGCCAGGCTCGCGATCCGCCGCTGGAGCAGTCCGGTCCGCCGGCCGTCCCGGTCGACCACCGTCGCCCGCCGGGTCAGCACTCCGATCCTCAGGTCCAACTCGGTTTGCTGGTCCAGTAGTTCGCCGAACCATTGGTACGCCCCAGCCGCCCGGAAGGTCAGCGGCAGCCAGTTGGGGCAGTTGACCAGGTCCTCGTTCTCCACGGCCTGGCCCCGCACCGCCGAGACGGCGCGGTGGTAGCAGCCGGCCAGGTAGGTACCGGGGTAGTGCACTCCGTCGGCCCGGGACTCCGGCGCGGCACCGCGGGTGACCAGGTAGCCGTTGCCGACCGCGCAGAGCGCCTCGCGCAGGCCCTCCTCGGCCGGGGCGAAGCCCTCGTAGCGCAGCACCCAGGGGTCGGGGCCCGACGCGCCCGATCGGCTCGACGTGCTCACTGGACCAGGACCCGCTCGCCCGAGCGCGGCACGACGGCCGTCCAGCCGAGTTCACGGTCGATCCGGTCGCGCAGCGCCTGCGAGCCCTCCGGCTCCCCGTGCACCAGGTAGGTGGCCCCCGGCGGTTTGGCGCCGGCCAGCCAGTCCAGGATCTCGCCGGCATCGGCGTGCGCGGAGAACCCGGGCACGCTCACCACCTCGGCCCGGACCGGTACGTAGCCGCCGAACATCTTCAGCGTGCGCGCGCCGTCCACCAGGTCGCGCGCCCGGGTGCCCTGCGCGGCGAACCCCACCACCAGCACGGTGTTGCGCGGATCGGGCAGCACCCGGCGCAGGTGGTGCACCACCCGTCCTCCGGTGGCCATCCCCGAGGCCGACACGATGACCGACGGCATGCCGGACCGCTGGATCGCGGCCGACTCCTCCACGGTCCGCGCCGCGGTGAACGGTGCCGGATCCAGCGCCGGACCTCCGCCCCCGGTCAACCCGGGGCGCAGTTGCGGGTCCTGACGGGCGAACGCGTCCCGGTGGATCTCCAGGGCGGCCAACGCCATCGGGCTGTCCACGTACACCGGCACCGCGGCGGGCAGCCGGCCGGCCCGCCGCAGCTCCGCCAGCTCGTGCAGCACCACCTCGGTGCGGTCGACCGCGAAGGACGGGATCAGCACCGTTCCGCCGCGGGCCAGCGTGCGCGACAGCGTGTCCGCGAACCGCCGCCGGGAGCCCGGCTGGTCGTGGTGCCGGTTGCCGTAGGTCGACTCCAGCAGCAGCGCGTCGCCACCGGTGAACGGCTCGGGTGGGCGCAGCAGCGGGTGGACCGGCCGGCCGAGGTCGCCGCTGGAGGCCAGGGTGTGCCCGTCCTCCAGGGTCAGGTGTGCCCAGGCCGAGCCGAGGATGTGGCCGGCGTGGTGAAGGCGCAGCACGGTCCCCGTGGTGATCCCGGCGTCCGTGCCGAGCGGGACGGGTTCGAACTGCGCCAGCGCCCGGTCCACGTCCGCCTCGTCGTAGAGCGGCTGGGCCGGGCGGTGCTTGGACCAGCCGTGGCGGTTGGCGTGCTCGGCCTGCTCCCCGAGCAGGTGGGCGCTGTCGCGCAGCACCAGCTCGGCCAGCCGGGCCGTGTCGGGCGTGCAGACCACCGGCCCCCGGAAACCCTCCCTGACCAGCCGTGGCAGGTACCCGCAGTGATCGAGGTGCGCATGGGTGAGGACCACGGCGTGCACGTCGGCCGGATCCAGCGGCAGCGGGCGCCAGTTGCGCCGCCGCAGCTCCGCCACGCCCTGGAAGAGCCCGCAGTCGATCAGCACCCGCGCGTGGTCGGTCTCGATCATGAACTTGCTGCCGGTGACCGTGCCGACCCCGCCCAGGAAGGTCAGCAGGCCCGGTCGAAGGCGTGGTCCGCCCGTCGGGGATCCGTCGTCGGTCATGGTGATCGCCCTCTCCCGCCGCACCCCCGTCCTCCCACTGTCCTCCCGAGCGACCCAATCGGCACCAGGACCCGTCAGCCCCCGGCGTGGGCCGAACGGCCCTGTCCCCGACCGGCCACACAGGCGGACCGTGGTGGCCGAAGGGTGGCGTAGCCCCCGGAACCGCCCGAGCCGAGGAGGCGCGAGGACCATGCTGCAGCACCGCACCGTCCACGATGTGATGACTCAGGGAGTCGTCACCGCCTGGCCAGACACCCCTTTCAAGGAGATCGTCAGGCTGTTCCAGCGCAACGACATCAGTGCGGTCCCGGTGGTCGACGACCAGGATCGTCCGATCGGCATGGTCTCCGAAGCGGACCTGATCCGCAACGAGGCCGTGCTACCGGACCCGGAGGGCCGCTTCGGCGCCCGGCAGCCGTCCGCCCAGGAGCTGGAGCGTGCCGAGGCGGAAACCGCCTCGGGCCTGATGACCAGCCCGGCCGTGACCGCCCGGCCCGAGTGGAGCATCGTCGAGGCGGCCCGGGCGATGGCCCACAAGAAGGTCAAGCACCTGCCCGTGGTGGACGAGGTCGGCCGGCTGGTCGGTATCGTCAGCCGCGCCGACCTGCTCCAGCTCTTCCTGCGGCACGACGCGGCGATCCGCGAGGAGATCACCCACGACGTGCTCGGCCAGACCCTCTGGCTCGCCCCCAACGCCGTACGGGTCACCGTGCACGACGGAGTCGTCACCCTGACCGGCCGGGTCCCCCAGCGCAGCATGATCCCCATCATCGAACGGCTCTGCCGCTCCGTCGACGGCGTCGTCGCCCTCCACCACACGCTCGACTACACCCTCGACGACACCGAGCTGCTGCACCGCCCCGCCTCGGCCGGACAGGGCTCCGCGCCACGCTGAGCCGCTGGCGGGATCCCGGATTTCCGGGCGCCGGAAGCCGCTCGGCGGGACACTCGGAGTGAACCCTCCGAACCTGCCCGAGGAGCGCCGATGGAGCCGACCGAGAGCCCCGACCAGCCTGTTCGCGTCTTCCTGCTGGACGACCACGAGGTCGTCCGGCGCGGCGTCCGGGACCTGTTGGACGTCGAACCGGACATCGAGGTGGTGGGTGAGGCGGCGACGTGCGCGCAGGCGCTCGCCCGGATCCCGGCGCTGCGGCCCCGGGTCGCCGTGCTCGACGTGCGGCTGCCCGACGGCGACGGGGTCACGGTCTGCCGAGAGCTGCGGTCGCGGATGCCGGAGCTGGTCTGCCTGATGCTCACCTCCTTCGACGACGATGACGCCCTGCTCGACGCGATCATGGCCGGCGCGGCCGGCTACGTGCTCAAGCAGATCAAGGGCACCGAGCTGGTCAGCGCCGTTCGGACGGTCGCCGCCGGCCAGTCGATGCTGGACCCGGCGACCACCCGGCAACTGATGGAGAGCCTGCGCCACCACGACGAACCGGCCGCCGACCCGGCGGTGGCCGACCTCACGCCCCGGGAGCGCGAGATCCTGGCCCTGATCGGCGAGGGCGAAACCAACCGCCAGATCGGTGAACGGCTCTACCTGGCCGAGAAGACCGTGAAGAACCACATCTCGCGGATCCTGGCCAAGCTCGGAGTGGAACGCCGGATCCAGGCCGCAGTGATCGCCACCCGGCTGGATCCCCTCGTGAAGGGGGACGGTACGTCCGGTCGGTAGCTCGCGCGACCGCCGGCGGAGCCGTTCAGTCGCTCCGGGCAGCCGGACCGGGCCGGGGCAGCGGTACCCGCCAGACCAGCCTGGTCCCGCCACCCGGCCCCGGTCCGGCCTCGAAATCGCCACCCACCCGCTCCGCCCGTCGCCGCAGGTTCGCCAGACCGCTGCGCCGCCCGCCCTCCGGCAGCCCCACCCCGTCATCGGTCACGGTGAGCACGAACTCGCCGTCCACCGTCAGCGTCACCTCCACGGTGTGCGCGCGAGCGTGCCGGGCCGCGTTCGACAACGCCTCCGCCAGCACCGCCAGCGCCTCCTCGGCCACCTCCGCCGGCACCCTGAGGTCCAGCAACCCCTCCATGCGCAGCACCGGGGCGAAACCCAGGGCCGCGGTGGCCCGCTCGACGACCGCCACGGTCCTGGCCCGCAAGCCGCTCCCGGCCACACCGTCGGCCCTGGCGCGCAGGCCGAAGATGGTCGCCCGGATGGTCTTCATGGTGTCGTCGAGGTCGTCGATGGCCCGCAGGACCCGTTCGGAGGCCTCCGGGTGCTCGATGAACCGGGCCGCGCCCTGCAAGGTCATCCCCGTGGCGAACAGCCGCTGGATCGCCAGATCGTGCAGGTCGCGGGCGATCCGGTCACGCTCCTCCAGCAGCGCGACCTGCTCGGAGTCCCGGCGGCGCTCGGCGAGTTCCATCGCCACCGCCGCCTGCCCGGCGAATCCGGGCAACGCCGCGGAATCCTCGTCCGTGAACACCGGCGCGCCGGCGGCCCGGGCCAGCACCAGCACGCCGCGGGGCGGGTGCGCCCCCGAACCGATCGGTACGGCCGTGGCGGGTCCGAGGCCGCCCCAGCGCGGCGGCCCGGCGGTGACCCGTGGGTCCTTCCGCACGTCGGTGCTGGTGATCAGGCCGTCGGCCTCCAGCGCCGCGCCCGCGAAGGAGCCCTTGACCGGGAGCACCAGCCCCCGGTGGGCTTCCGCCCCCAGCCCGACCGCGAACCGGACCTCCAGTTCGTGCGCTCCGGGCACCGGCAGGGCCACTGCGGTCAGGTCCGCACCGGCGATCTCCCCCGCCCGGGCGACCAGCAGCTCCAGCATCTCGTCCTGCGACGCTCCGGTCAGCAACGCCGAGGTGAGCTCGCTGTTGGCAGCCAGCCAGAGCTCCCGCGATCGCGCCGTCGCGTACAGCCGGGCGTTGTCGATCGCCACCCCCGCGGCCACCGCGAGCGTGGCCAGCACCGACTCATCCTCCGCGTCGAACTGCGCCCCGCCGCGTTTCTCGGTGAGGTAGAGGTTGCCGAACACCTTGTCCCGGACCCGGATCGGCACTCCCAGGAAGCTGCGCATCGGCGGGTGGTGCGTCGGAAAGCCGTACGAGGACGGGTGCTCGGACAACTCCGCCAACCGCAGGGGCACCGGATGGCGGATCAGCTCCCCCAACAGGCCGTGTCCGGAGGGCAGCGCACCGATCCGCCGGATCCGCTCCTGCTCCATGCCCACCGGGATGAACTGCGACAACCGCCGGTCCTCGCCGATCACGCCGAGCGCCCCGTACTCGGCGTCGACCAGTTCCACCGCGGCCTCCACCACGTGCCGCAGCACCTGCCCCAGCTCCAGGTCGCGGCCCACCGCCAGCACCGCCTCCAGCAGACTGTGCACGCGGTCCCGGGCACCCCGAGCCACGTCCAACCGGGCCTGGAGCTCGTCCAGCACGTCGTCGAGCCGCAACCGCGGAAGCCCGGCCCCGCTCTCCGAGGGACGCTCCACCAACACCCTCCGTCCCGGCACCAAGGCGACGGCCGCCTCGAACTCCACGGTAGCCCGGCCCGACAGAGCTGTCTCCCCGCCACTGGTCGTTCCTCGTCCTGGGACTTTCGGTCCCACCACGAGTCGCTGACCGGCCCTGTCCCGACGCCCTCGAAGCGAGCAGCCTGGGCAGTGACCAACCCGTGCCGACCGCCCACCGGCCCGCTCCGGAGGCGCGGCGGGGTCGACCCCACGACCGAGGAGGACATCGTGAAGCACCCGCACACCGTCGGTGACGTGATGACGCACGCGGTCATCGCCGTGGGCCGCGACGCACCGTTCCGGGAGATCGTGGAGAGCCTGCGCGAGTGGCGGATCAGCGCACTGCCCGTACTGGCCGGCGACAGCCGGGTGATCGGCGTGGTCTCCGAGGCCGACCTGCTCGCCCGAGAAGAGCTCGGGGACAGCGCACCACCCGCTGGCGGTCCACCCGACCGGACCTCGGACGCCGCACTCCTGCGGCAAGCCCGCGCCCTGACGGCCGGTGAGCTGATGTCGACACCGGCCCTCACCGTGCACCCCGACGCTCCGCTCGCCCAGGCCGCCCGGGTGATGGCACATGGCCACGTCAAGCGGCTACCGGTGACCGACGCCGAGGACCGCCTGGTCGGCGTGGTCAGCCGGGGCGACCTGCTCAAGATCTACCTGCGCCCGGACGAGGAGATCGCCCGCGAGGTCCGCGGCGAACTGTTCGACCACCCGCTCCCGGCGGGGGCCTCGGCCGTCGAGGTGACGGTGGAGGACGGCGTGGTGACGCTGCGCGGCAGCGTCCCGGACCCAGCCCCGCTCGCCTGGCTGGACCGGCTGGCGCGAGCCGTCCCGGGAGTGGTGGACGTGCGGACGGAGGTCGCGATCGGCCCGCCCGCGGAGTCCGGCCGGCCAGACGCGCCCACCACACCGGCCCGGCTGTGACGTGCGGGGCGGTCGGCGATGAAGGTCTCCGCACTGATGACCGCTCCGCCGGCGACGGTCACCCCGCGGACCCCGGCCCGCGAGGCGGCACTGCGCATGGACGAGCAGGCGGTCGGCTACCTGCTCGTCGGTGAGGGCGACCGACTACTCGGTGTGCTGACCGACCGCGACCTGGCGGTCCGCGTCCTCGCGCGCGGACTCGACCCCGACACACCGGTCACCGACCTGATGTCGGCCCCGGTCGCCACCGTGGACGTCACCGATGACGCCGACACCGCCTACCGGCTCTTCCGCCGAGTGGGCGTGCGGCGTCTCCCCGTCCTCGACGGCCACCGACCAGTCGGCGTGCTGGCCGTCGACGATCTCTTCCGAGACGTACTGCAACGCCTCGCCGACCTGCTCGGC
Organism: Kitasatospora sp. NPDC024654; assembly: GCF_055559155.1. Classification (NCBI taxonomy): domain Bacteria; kingdom Bacillati; phylum Actinomycetota; class Actinomycetes; order Kitasatosporales; family Streptomycetaceae; genus Kitasatospora; species Kitasatospora sp. NPDC024654. The sequence goes on along the minus strand of NZ_JBVHLF010000035.1, from coordinate 69,661 downwards.
CCGATCTCCTGGAGCGTCCTGCGCGACGGTCGCCCGACGATCGGCGGGGACGAACAGCGAGGTTCCCGATGAACGGCAACAGCGCGACCGAACGGCGCATCGTGGTCGGCGTCGACGGCTCGCCCTCCTCCCGCCAAGCCTTGCGCTGGGCGGTCGACCAGGCCCGGCTCACCGGAGCGACGGTCGACGCCGTGATCTGCTGGACGTTCCAGACCCTGCACGGCTGGACGGCCTCCGTGGACCGAGAGGTCGGCAAGATCGTCACAGAGGTACTGGCCGGGACCGTAGCCGAGACGGTCGGATCCGATCCGGCCGTGGAGATCCGCCGGAGCACCGTCCTCGGCAACACGGCCGAAGTGCTGGTCGAACGCTCCCGGGACGCTGAGCTGCTGGTCGTCGGAAGCCGCGGCCACGGTGGCTTCACCGGCGCCCTGCTGGGCTCGGTCGGCCAGCACTGCGTCCAACACGCCGCGTGCCCGGTCGTCGTGGTCCGCAACGGCACGTCCTGACCGAGGAGGAAGCTGTGGCCACCGACTACGACGCCCCACGCGGCAAGGACGAGAGCGAGGACGCGGACAGTCTCGACGCGCTCAAGAGCCGCCACGAACTCCGCCCCGGCGGCGTCACAAGCGTCGACGACGCCGAAGAACCCGAGACCGTGGAGCTGCCCGGCGCCGACCTCTCCACCGAGGAGCTCACCATCCGGGTCCTGCCGCAGCAGCCCGACGAATTCGTCTGCGCGAACTGCTTCATCGTTCACCACCGCAGCCAGCTCGCCGGCCATGACGCCGACGACCAACCCGTCTGTCGCGACTGCGCGTCCTGATCCCGCCGAGCGGCGACCGCGTCCACCGCACCAGTGCACCGTCCCGGTCCGGACCGGCACTGGGGCTCACGGGGCGGCGTCCTCCCCGGGTGGCCGTGAGGGGATGCCGGAGATGGTGGAGAAACGTGGTACCGGTCGGCTGATGCCCCCTCCGCCGACCGGACCCGCCGGTCAAGCCGCGCGGACGTCCCGGGCGATCCGCCGGGCGAGCGGCTCCACCGCCGCTGCCACCGGCGCCGACAGACCGGTGCCCTGGCCGGTGTCGGCGCCCTCGACGGCGTAGACGACCAGCCGCCGGGGCAGCCGGTCCAGGACCCGGGCAAGCTCCACCGCCTCCCCGAGGCCGAGCCCGTGGGAACTCGCCGTACCGCTGGCCGTGCATGGCCACCCGCCGTCGAGTTCCAGGCGGTGCACCCGTCCCGGCGTCCCCGGGTGGGCGTGGGCCGCGTCCACCACCACAGCCAGCTCGGCACCCTCCCAACGGGCGATCAGGCGGGCCGGGTCGCCGTCGCAGAACGCGAAGGCGGTTCCGCTCGGGAGGGATGCGGGCCTTTCGGCCAACCGGGCCACGACCGCCCAGCCCACGCCGTCGTCGCGCCGGTACTCGTTCCCGACCCCGATGACAGCGATCCGTGCGTCGTTCTCCATACGCCGTCGCGTTCCCACCGGCGCCGCCCGTCAGCTTTCGCTGCCGGCCGCGCAGTCCGTACGGGGCAACCTTGAGGCCACCTGGGCTACTCATGGCCGGACGCTCCGCTACGGACGCCGATACTGGCCGGGGGGCAGCATCGGTGTACGGAGGAGCCGCTATGGCGGAGGACGGCCGCCCGGCCGCGGTGATCGACAAGGCCGGCCTGGACGCGCTGATCGGTGTCCTCGCCGAGCGCGGCCGCACGGTCATCGGTCCCACCGTTCGCGACGGGGCGGTCGTACTCGCCGAGCTCGCCGGCGGTGCCGACCTCCCCTACGGCTGGGGCGTCGAGCTGGAGGCGGGCCACTACCGCCTGACGCCCAGGGCGGACGGCGCCGCGTTCGCGCACAGCGCCGGCCCGCAGTCCTGGAAGACCTTCCTGCATCCGCAGCGGGCCCGCCAGTGGACCGCCGACCGAACCCCGGACGGCGGCCTGGTGGTGACCGAGGACGCCACGCCCCCGCCGTCGTACGCGTTCCTCGGCGTCCGCCCGTGCGACCTACGGGCGATCGCGATCCAGGACCGCGTGCTGACCGGCGGGCGGTACACCGACCCGGCCTACCGGGGGCGGCGGGAGCGGGCGTTCCTGGTGGCGGTCGAATGCACCGAGCCCGGGGCCACCTGCTTCTGCGTCTCCATGGGGACCGGTCCGGCCGTCGGCCCCGGCTACGACCTGGCACTCACCGAGGTACTGGACGAGGACGGCCACCGGTTCCTGCTCCGGGCGGGCAGCGAGGAGGGGGAGGCCGTCCTGGCCCAGCTGCCGCACCGGGCCGCGGACGGGCCCACCCGGACCGCCGCCCACGAGCGGGTCGCCGCGGCGGCGGACCGGATGGGCCGCTCGATGCCGCCCGTCGACCTCCAGGCCCTGATGCGCGAGACGCTGCACGCCGAGCGCTGGCACGACGTCGCGGCCCGCTGCCTGACCTGCGGCAACTGCACGATGGCCTGCCCGACCTGCTTCTGCACCACCGCCGAGGACATCACGGACCTGACCGGCGACCACGCCGAACGGTGGCAGCGCTGGGAGTCCTGCTTCGACCGCGACTTCTCCCACCTGCCCTCCGGCCCGGTCCGCGACTCCCCGCTCAGCCGCTACCGGCAGTGGGCCACCCACAAACTCGGCACCTGGTACGACCAGTTCGGCAGTTCCGGCTGCGTCGGCTGCGGACGCTGCATCGTGTGGTGCCCGGTGGGCATCGACATCACCGAGGAGGCCCACGCGCTGAACGACGAGCGCGCCAACTCCCCGTCGCAGGACGGCCCACGGTGACGGCCGTCCAGGCCGGCTTCCTCGGCACGCTCGCGCCGGCGCACCGCGAGCGGCTCGCCGGCCTCGCCCGCGAGGTCTCCTTCCCGGCCGGTACCCGGCTCTTCGAGGAGGACGGACCGGCCGACCGGTTCTGGATCATCCGCTCCGGGCTGGTCGCCCTGGACATCCACATCCCGGGCCGCCCACCGGCCGTCATCGAGACTCTCGACGAAGGCGAACTGGTCGGATGGTCATGGCTGTTCGAGCCGTACCACTGGCATCTGGGCGCCCAGGCCCGCACCGCCGTGCTGGCGGCCGAGTTCGACGCCCGGCAGGTCCGCGACGCCTGTGCGGAGGACCACGGGTTCGGGCTGGCGGTCACCCACGCCGTCGCCCAGGTGATCGGCCGGCGCCTGCAGGCCACCCGCACCCGGCTGCTGGACCTCTACGGACCGCCCGGCAGCCACAGTTCGGGAGCGGTGGGATGACGGCTCCGGCAGCGACAGCCCCCCCGGCCCTCGTACCGGTCCCCTACCAGGTGACCGCCCGCCGGGAGGACACCGCCGACACGGCCACGATCACCCTGGAACCGGTCGGCCCGGCCCTCCCTTCGTTCTCCCCGGGCCAGTTCGCGATGGTCTACGCGTTCGGCGTCGGTGACATCCCGCTGTCGGTCTGCGGCATCGACGGACACCGCCTCACCCACACGGTGCGTGCGGTCGGCGCGACCTCGACGGCGCTGCACGCGCTCACCCCGGGCACGACGGTCGCGGTGCGCGGACCGTTCGGCACGGACTGGGGCCTCGCCGGCGCGGCCGGGAGCGACCTGCTGGTGGTGGCCGGCGGCATCGGCCTGGCACCGCTGCGGCCGCTGGTCCTCGCGGCGCTCGCCGTCCCCGAACGCCACGGTCGGCTGAACGTCCTGGTGGGCGCGCGCGGCCCGGCCGAACTGCTCTACCCGGCCGAGTTGCCGCAGTGGCGGGCCGGAGGAGCCCGGGTGCTGGTCACCGTCGACCGTCCGGCCCCCGGGTGGCGCGGCCAGGTCGGCGTGGTCACCACCCTGCTCGACCGGGCCGCCTTCGACCCCGGCTCGACCACGGCCTTCGTCTGCGGGCCCGAACCGATGATCCGGGCCACCGCCGCCGACCTGGTGCACCGGGGGGTCGCCCCGGAGCGGATCCGGGTCTCGCTGGAGCGCTGCATGCACTGCGGCACCGGACACTGCGGACACTGCCAGCTCGGCCCGGTGCTGCTCTGCCGGGACGGCCCGGTGCTCGCCTGGAACCACGCCCGCCCACTCCTCCTGGTCCGGGAGCTCTGAGATGCCGGACGACACCGCTCGACGCCGCCCGACCCTGGCCGTGTGGAAGTTCGCCTCCTGCGACGGCTGCCAACTCACCCTGCTCGACTGCGAGGACGAACTCCTGGGCCTTGCCGGGCAGATCGAGATCGCGCACTTCCTGGAAGCCTCCAGCGCCGTCGCGCCCGGCCCGTACGACCTGTCACTGGTCGAGGGCTCGGTGACCACCGCGCAGGACGTCGAGCGGATCCGGCACGTCCGCGCCGTCTCGCGGCGCCTGGTGACCATCGGCGCCTGCGCGACCGCCGGCGGCGTCCAGGCCCTGCGGAACAACGCCGACGTCGCCGAGTATCGGGCCGTGGTGTATGCGAAGCCGGAGTACGTCGCGACCCTCGCCACCTCGACCCCGATCAGTGCCAACGTCCCCGTCGACTTCGAGCTGCGCGGCTGCCCCATCGACCGCGGCCAGCTGCTGGAGGTGATCACCGCCTACCTCGCCGGGCGGCGGCCGGACGTCCCCGCGCACAGCGTCTGCTTCGAGTGCAAACGCCGCGGCACGACCTGTGTGACCGTCGCGCACGGCACCCCGTGTCTCGGTCCGGTCACCCACGCCGGCTGCGGCGCACTCTGCCCCACGTACGGACGCGGCTGCTACGGCTGCTTCGGCCCGTCCGGATCGGTCAACTTCCCCGCCTTCGTCCCACTGCTGCGCCGCGACGGCCTGGACACCCTCGGCATCGTGCGCGTGCTGCGCACCTTCAACACCGCCGCACCGGAGTTCGACGCGGCCGCCCGAGGCGAGGAGGAGCGATGAGCCACCGCGGGTCCAGGGTGCTGCACGTCGGCTCGCTCACCCGGGTCGAGGGCGAGGGCGCGCTGCACCTGGGCATCGACGGCGACCGGGTCACGGCGGCCCGACTGGCGATCTTCGAACCGCCCCGCTTCTTCGAGGCGTTCCTGCGCGGCCGCGGCCACACCGAGCCACCCGACATCACCTCCCGGATCTGCGGAATCTGCCCGATCGCCTACCAGTTGAGCGCCTGCCGCGCGGTGGAGGACGCCTGCGGCGCGATCGTCGACGGCCAACTCGCCGCACTGCGGCGGCTGATCTACTGCGGCGAGTGGATCGAGAGCCAGACCCTGCACATCCACCTGCTGCACGCCCCCGACTTCCTCGACTGCGACGGCGCGATCGAACTCGCCCGTACCCACCGCGCCGACGTCGAACGCGGCCTGCGGCTCAAGCAGGCCGGCAACGCCATCATCGAACTGCTCGGCGGCCGGGCGATCCACCCCGTCAACCTCCGGGTCGGCGGCTTCCATCGGCTGCCCACCCGTGCCGAACTACGGCCGCTGGCCGAGCGGTTGCGCCGAGCCCGGGACGACGCGGCGCGGACCGTGCGGTGGGTGGCCGGCTTCGACTTCCCCGACGCGCACTGCGACCACGACCTGCTCGCGCTCCGCGAACCCGGCAGCTACGCCATCGAGTCGGGCACCCCGACCGTCCTCCGCGCCTCGGACGGCCCCGAGCCGGCCCTGACCTTCCCGCTCACCGAGTTCGGCGAGCGAGTCGTCGAACACCAGGTTCCGCACTCGACCGCCCTGCACTCCCGGCTCGACGGCCGGCGCCACCTGACCGGGTCGCTCGCCCGCTTCGCCGTCAGCGGGCGCTGGCTGTCGCCGGTGGCGCTGGAAGCCGCGCGGGACGCCGGTCTGGGCGATCCCCGGCAGGGCGCGGTGTGCCGCAACCCGTTCCGCAGCATCGTGGTGCGGGCGGTCGAGGTCCTCTACGCGGTGGACGAGGCACTCCGCCTCATCGCCGACTACGAGCCCGCGCCGCTACCGTCCGTCGAGGTCGCCCCACGCGCCGGCACCGGACACGGCGCCACCGAGGCGCCGCGCGGTCTGCTGTACCACCGCTACGTGCTCGACCCGCACGGCAACGTCACCGACGCCCGCCTGGTCCCGCCCACCGCGCAGAACCAGGGCGCGATCGAAGAGGACCTGCGCCGCCTCGTCCAGCAGCGGCTGGACTCCGGCGGGGCCACCGATGTCCAGCTGACCGCCCTGTGCGAGCGGGTGATCCGCAACCACGACCCGTGCATCTCCTGCTCCGCCCACTTCCTCGACCTGACCGTCGAGCGGAACGGGGCGCCGACGACCCGCTAGGCGTCCGGGACACAAGCGGCCCAGGGGCCGGCCCGCCGGGCCGCAGGGTCCAACGGCCCGTGCGGGGGAGATGAACCGGGCGCAGTCTGGGAACAGCGCACGTCCCACCGGCCGGCTGACGCCGCGGGCGGATTCCCGGCCGGTCCCGACCAGCCGAACGGAGCCGCGCGTCATGACCGCCACCACCCGACCCACCCGCGTCAAGCGGTGGGCTCTGCACCTGGACCTCTTCGAGGAGGGCGACGTCACCAAGGTGCACGCCGTCCTCGACACGGGTGACAACAGCCTGGAGAGCCGAGCCACCGCTCACCGCAACCCGCACGACGCGGCCGTCCCGGAGATCGGCGACGAGTACGCCGCCGGCCGCGCTCTCATCGACCTCGGCCAACAACTGCTGCGCGCCGGACGGACCGACTCCGCCGCGAACGCCGCCGACCCGCACACCTGACCGCTCCACGGGGGGGGAAGGGACCGTGGCGGCGAAGGGCCGTTCGGCCCACCACTCTCCCCTTCCGGAGCCCCGAACGGCCCTGTCTCGGGCCCGGCCGGCGCAGGACGGTGTAGGAGGGAGCCGAGCCGCTCCCCCAACGCCCTTGATTCCGCCGTCGCACACCGCTCACCGACCCCGAGGAGACCGCTGCGATGCCCCACACCGAGCCGCCGACCACCACCACGCCCCTGGACGACTCCGAGCTGCACGCCCTGGACGCCCACTGGCGTGCCGCCAACTACCTTGCGGCGGGCCAGATCTACCTGCTCGCCAACCCGCTGCTGCGCGAGCCCCTGTTCCCCGGGCACATCAAGCCGCGGCTGCTCGGCCACTGGGGCACCTGCCCGGGCCTGAACCTGGTCCACACCCACCTCAACCGGCTGATCCGACAGCGCGGAACGGACACCATCTGCGTCTGGGGGCCGGGCCACGGCGGACCGGCCGTGCTGGCCAACTCCTGGCTGGAGGGCAGCTACACCGAGACCTACCCGGACGTCACCCGGGACGAGGCCGGCATGGCCCGGCTCTTCCGCCAGTTCTCCTTCCCCGGCGGGGTTCCCAGCCACGTCGCCCCCGAGACCCCCGGGTCGATCCACGAGGGCGGCGAGCTCGGCTACTCCCTCGCCCACGCCTACGGCGCCGCCCTCGACAACCCCGGTCTGCTGGTCGCCTGCGTGATCGGCGACGGCGAGGCCGAGACCGGCCCGCTCGCCACCGCCTGGCACAGCACCAAGTTCCTCGACCCGGTGCACGACGGCGCCGTCCTGCCGATCCTGCACCTCAACGGCTACAAGATCGCCAACCCGACCGTGCTCGCCCGGCTCCCCGAACCCGAACTCGACGCCCTGCTGCGCGGCTACGGTCACGACCCGCTGTACGTCACGGGTGACGACCCGCTCACCATGCACCGGGCGATGGCCGCCGCCCTGGACACCGCCGTCGACCGGATCACCGCCTTCCAGCAGGCCGCCCGCGACAACGGGGACACCCGCCGCCCGCACTGGCCGATGATCGTGCTGCGCACGCCCAAGGGCTGGACCGGTCCGGCCGAGGTCGACGGCCTGCCGGTGGAGGGCACCTGGCGCGCCCACCAGGTACCGCTCAACCAGGTCCGCGAGAATCCCGCCCACCTCGCCCAGTTGGAGGCCTGGCTGCGCTCCTACCGTCCCGAGGAACTCTTCGACGCGCACGGCCGCCCCACCGAGCAGGTGCTCTCCCACGTCCCCGAGGGCGCGCGCAGGCTCGGCACCAACCCGCACGCCAACGGTGGCCTGCTCACCCGCGAACTGCCGCTCCCCGCACTGGAGGAGTACGCCGTCCCGGTCGACAAGCCCGGCGCCACCCTGCACGAACCCACCCGGGTGCTGGGCGAGCTGCTCGCCCAGCTGATGGCCGATACCGCCGAGCGCCGCGACTTCCGCCTGGTCGGCCCCGACGAGACCGCCTCCAACCGCCTCCAGGCCGTCTACACCGCCACCGGCAAGGCCTGGCAGGCCGAGGTGCTGCCCACCGACGAACACCTGGCCCGTGACGGCCGAGTGATGGAGATCCTCTCCGAACACACCTGCCAGGGCTGGCTGGAGGGCTACCTGCTCACCGGCCGACACGGCCTCTTCTCCTGCTACGAGGCCTTCGTGCACATCGTCGACTCGATGGTCAACCAACACGTCAAATGGCTGCGCACCTCGCGCGCGCTGTCCTGGCGCGCCCCCGTCCCCTCCCTCACCTACCTGCTCACCTCACACGTCTGGCGCCAGGACCACAACGGCTTCTCCCACCAGGACCCCGGCTTCGTCGACCACGTCCTCAGCAAGAGCCCCGAGGTCGTCCGGGTCTACTTCCCACCGGACACCAACACCCTGCTCGCCACGGCCGACCACGTGCTGCGCAGCCGGGACTACGTCAACGTGGTGGTCGCCGGCAAGCAGCCCTGCTTCGACTGGCTCACCCTGGAGGAGGCACGCGAGCACTGCGCGCGAGGAGCGGGCATCTGGTCCTGGGCCGGCACCGACGACGCCAGCCGCGAACCGGACGTCGTGCTGGCCTGCGCCGGCGACGTGCCCACCCTGGAGGTACTGGCCGCCGCCGGCCTGCTCCGGCAGCACCTGCCCGAAGTCGCCGTCCGGGTGGTCAACGTGGTCGACCTGGCCCGGCTGATGCCGACCGAGGACCACCCGCACGGGATGCCGGACTTCGAGTTCGACGCGCTCTTCACCCGTGACAAGCCGGTGATCTTCGCCTACCACGGCTACCCCTGGCTGATCCACCGCCTCGCCTACCGCCGCACCGTCCACCCCCACCTTCACGTCCGCGGCTACAAGGAGTCCGGCACCACCACGACGCCCTTCGACATGGTCGTCCGCAACGACCTCGACCGCTACCGGCTGGTCATGGACGTCATCGACCGAACCCCCGGCCTCGCCGTCCGCGCCGCCGCCCTCCGCCAGCAGATGGCCGACCACCGCACCCGCCACCACGCCTGGATCCGCGCACACGGCACCGACCTCCCCGAAGTCGCGGACTGGACCTGGCAGGGCTGAGACCGCCGCCCGGTCCACGGGAGCGGCGGCGGTGCGCGGATCGTCGGCTCCGACGGTGACCGGACGTGCCATGACGTACTCCTCCGCTCCCGATCTCGCCGCACATCCGGCCCGGCCGCGCTCCCACCCCGGCGAGACCTCGTCACTGCGGCCCGATCCCCTCCAGTCCGCGTCCCCGCGCGCGTCACCGCACGGGCCGGCCGGGGCGCGCCCGCTGGGTCTCTCGGCCGCCTGGGTGAGGTTCCGGCGGGGTCCGAAGCCGCACGACGGGCCTGAGCGGACGCCGTCGCCCGGAGGACCCCTGACCGCAGCAGCGGTACGTTGGTAGAGGCCACGGTCGGCCACGAGTGACTTTCGCCTGCCGTGTCCCTCGGCGAGTGACACCGGGAAGTGCGCGACGAGCCCAAGGGCAGGTGCGTCGACATGACCGCGACCTTCGATCCTCCGGCCCCCGGGCCACCGTTACCAGGACCGCCGGGTCGACTCCCGTCGGTACCCGACGGCGTCCCCCCGCGGCCGACTGGACGGCACCTGGTGGCCCTGCTCACGCGGCCTCGTCCGCGAGCTGCCGTCCACCAGGTCCCGCTGTCCGGCATGGACCTCATGCACGTCGAACTCATCCTCGATCGCGGTGAATTCACCCGGCGCTCCGTGGCGGAAGCCCGTGTTCGCCACCACCACTGGATCCGCGAGCACGGCGACGCCGTACCAGCGGCTGCCGACTGGGCCTCACCGTCGTGAAGACGGGGTCAGCGGGGCACGGCATGCGAGTACTGGTGGTCAACGCCGGCTCATCCAGCCTGAAACTGAGGCTGCTCGACGGGAGTGACGACATCACGGCCGCTCTTGACCTCGACCAGTGGGCTGGCGCCCATGAGGCCGACCGGATCCGGGAGTTCCTCGCGGGCGCGGGACGGGTGGACGCCGTGGGCCATCGGATCGTGCACGGCGGCACCGCGTTCCGCGCCCCGGTCCGCATCGAGGGCACGGTCCGGGACCGGATCGCCGCACTCACCGAACTCGCCCCACTGCACCAGCCGCGCGGCGTGGCCGGGATCGACGCCCTGACCGGTCTACGGCCCGAGCTGCCCGCAGTGGCATGCTTCGACACCGCATTCCACGCGACGCTGCCGGACGCCGCCGCCACCTACGCGCTGCCGCAGGCATGGAACCAGCGGTGGGGACTGCGCAGATACGGCTTCCACGGCCTGTCCCACGCCTACGCCTCCCGCCGCGTCGCCCAACTGCTCGACCGTCCGCTCGCCGCTCTGCGGACCGTCACCTGCCACCTCGGCGCCGGCGCGTCGCTCGCGGCCGTGGCGGGCGGACAGTCGGTGGACACCACCATGGGCTTCACCCCGCTGGCCGGACTGGTGATGGCGACCCGCTCCGGCAGCGTCGACCCGGGTCTGGTGCTGTGGCTGCAACACCACGCCGGCGTCACCGTCGGCCAGCTCTCCCACGTGCTCGAACACGAATCGGGCCTTGCCGGGCTCGCGGGCGGCAGCGGTGACATGCGCGAGGTCCTGCGCGCCGCCGCCGAAGGCGTCCCCTCCGCCACCCTCGCGTTCGCGGTCTACGTCCACCGGTTGCGTCGCGAGATCGCCGCCATGACCGCAGCCCTCGGCGGCCTCGACGCCCTCGTCTTCACCGGAGGCGTCGGCGAGCACAGCCCCGAAGTACGCGATGCCGCCACCAGCGGCCTCCCCCACCTCGGCACCGTGCTCGACCCCCACCGCAATCGGAACGCCACCACCGACAGCGACATCAGCACCCCCGACGCCCCCGTGCGCACCTTCGTGATCACCGCACGCGAGGACCTCGAAATCGCGCGCCACATCCGGGCGACACTGCGGACGTGACGGCCGCGCCCCGAAGCCCCGCGTCCCCGTGCGGAAACGGCCCTGGACTGCTCCGACCTGACGAGGCCGGAACGGTCCAGGGCCGAGGGCGCGGCCGCCGGGGCGGCTGGCGGTCCGGTGGGACGGTGACTCAGAGCGCCTTCAGCGCGCCCCAGCCGGGACTGTTGCTGATGACGCTGTTGCTGTTGGGGTCCCCATGGCGGGCCGGCACCGGCTGCTGGACGGCGGGCCCGGGCGCAGCGCCGAGTGCGGGGCGGCCAGCCGGATTGCCATCAGGGTGTTGTTGCAAGCTGGTCTGTAGTTGCAACCTTGTGGCATTAGTGACTGGCCGTGGGCGATCGGCGAGCACGCGGGACCGCCTAGCCGTCCGGGCGTCATGCCAGCTGACGCGGGTCAGGGTGAGGACGCGGCTCCCGGAGCGTCGCCACGCTTCAGCGACGGGTCCCGAGCCAGAAGCGGGTCCCGAGCCAGAAGCGGGTCCCGAGCCAGAAGGAGGCCAGAAGCTCGTACCAGGCGCCGGAACAGCCGTCGTGAGGAAGGCGATCGGCAGACGCAGCCCGAACTGCCGGTGCCCCGGCCCTCCGCGACAGAGGCCGGGGCACCCGCACGGGAGCCCGGGTCACACACCTCGGTGGGAGTGGAACCCCCGCCCGGTCTTGCGGCCGAGCAGGCCGGCCTCCACCATCCGGGAGAGCAGCGGCGGGGGTGCGTAGAGCGGTTCCTTGTACTCCTCGTACATCGAGGTGGCGATGGCCTGGACGGTGTCCAGACCGATGAGGTCGGCGAGCTGCAGCGGGCCCATCGGGTGGGCACAGCCGTGGACCATGCCGGCGTCGATGTCCTCCGGGGTGGCGTTGCCGGCCTCGGCCATCCGGACCGCGGCCAGCAGGTAGGGCACCAGCAGCGCGTTGACCACGAAGCCGGCCCGGTCCCGGGAGCGGATCACGTGCTTGCCGAGAACCTCCTTGGCGAAGGTCTCCACCCGGTTCAGCACGGTCTGGTCGGTGTGCAGTGAGGAGACCAGTTCGACCAGTGGCATGACCGGCGCGGGGTTGAAGAAGTGCAGGCCCACGACCTGTGCGGCCCGGCCGGTGGTGATGCCGAGCCGGGTCACCGGGATGGCCGAGGTGTTGGTCGCCAGCACGGCGTCCCGGTCGACCAGCACCTTGTCCAGGGTGCTGAGCACCTCGGCCTTGACCCGCTCGTCCTCGACGACGGCCTCGACGACCAACTGGCGGTCGGCGAGCGCCTCCAGGTCTTCGGCGAAGATCAGGTGCGCCCATGCGTCGGTGCGCTGCTCCTCGCTCGTCCGGCCGCGCTCGACGGCACGGTGCAGGGAGTGGTCGATGCGGTTGCGGGCGGCGCGCAGGGCCTCCCGACCGTTCTCACAGACCACGGTGTCGAGCCCGGCGCGGGCGAAGACCTCGGCGATGCCGGCGCCCATCTGCCCGGCGCCGACGACGCCGACCCGGCGGATGTCGTTCATGCGAGTGCCCCTTTCGAGTGGATGCTGGTCGGGGGGGTCAGGCGACCGGCGCGGTGGTGCGCACCAGATGGCGGGCGTAGGCCTCGGTGGTGAGGAAGGCCGGGAGGGTCGCGCCGAGGGAGGTCTCGTCCAGGATGCGCACGGCATTGTCGACCAGGGTCGGGTCCGCGCCCTCTTCGAGCAGGGTGGCCCGTTCGGTGTCGATCAACCGCCGCACCGTGCCCGGGGTGGCGAGCGAGCCACCGGTGAGCCGCGAGCAGTGGTGCTGCCACTGCCAGAGCTGGCAGCGGGCGATCTCGGCGGTGGCGACGTCCTCCATGAGACCGAAGACCGCGACCGCGCCGGAGCCACCGAGCCAGGCGACCAGGTAGCGCAGGGCGACGGCGACGTTGGACCGCAGGCCCTGCTCGGTCGGCAGGCCGACGGTGAGCCGGTGCACGGCGAGCAGGTCGTCGGCCGTGACCTCGACCTCCTCGCGGGTCCGGTCGAGCTGGTTCGGCCGACCCTCGAACACTTCGTCGAAAGCGGTGCGGCAGGTGGCGACCAGGGCGGGGTGAGCGACCCAGGAGCCGTCGAAGCCGTCGTTCGCCTCGCGCTCCTTGTCGATCCGCACCTTGGTCAGGGCCACCTCGTTGGCCTCGGGGTCGCGCTGCGGGATGGCGGCGGCCATCCCGCCGATGGCGTGCGCGCCGCGGCGGTGGCAGGTGCGCACCAGGAGGTCGGTGTAGGCACGCATGAAGGGCTGGGTCATCGTGATGGCCGCGCGGTCGGGCAGGACGAAGCGCGGCCCGTGGTGGGCGAAGTTCTTGATCAGGCTGAACAGGTAGTCCCAGCGGCCGGCGTTGAGGCCGGCCGCGTGCTCGCGCAGTTCGTAGAGGATCTCGTCCATCTCGAAGGCGGCGGTGATGGTCTCGATCAGGACGGTGGCCCGGACGGTGCCGTGTGCGATGCCCAACTCGGCCTGGGCGAAGGTGAAGACGTCGTTCCAGAGCCGGGCTTCGAGGTGGTTCTCCAGCTTCGGCAGGTAGAAGTAGGGGCCGCTGCCGAGCTCGATCTGGCGCCGGCCGCAGTGGAACAGGTAGAGGCCGAAGTCGACCAGGGCACCGATGGCCGGACAACCGTCGACCAACAGGTGGGCCTCGTCCAGGTGCCAGCCGCGCGGGCGGACCACGATGGTGGCGGGGCTGTCGCCGATCCGGTAGCGCTTGCCCTCCGGCGTGGTCTCGTCGATCCGGCCCTCGATCGCGTCCAGCAGGTTGAGCTGGCCGGAGACGATGTTGTGCCAGGTCGGCGCGGTGGCGTCCTCGAAGTCGGCGAGCCAGACCTTCGCGCCGGAGTTGAGGGCGTTGACGGTCATCCGGCGCTCGGGCGGCCCGGTGATCTCCACCCGTCGGTCGTGCAGCCCCGGACCGGCCCCGGCGACCCGCCAGGAGCGGTCCTCCCGGACCTCGCGAGTCCCGGGCAGGAAGTCGAGCGTCCCACCGGCGGCGAGCGCGGCGGCCCGGCGCTCGCGCTCGGCCGACAGCTCGGCGCGACGGTCGGCGAAGGCCTGGTGCAGGCCGGCCACGAACTGCAGGGCCCCAGGGGTGAGGATCTCCTCGAAGCGGTCCTCGTTCTCGCCGAGGATCTCGATGCGGCTGGTCGGGCTCATCCGGTTCTCCAGGAAGGTGGGGCCCGGGGGCCTCGTCCCTCAACGAGGCCCCCGGGCGGGGTGGTCGGCGGTCGCGGAGCTCCCCAGCTCCGGTGGGAGTCGACCGCCAGTGGCGGCCCGAACGGGGTCCGTCAACACCCGCCGGGCCGGGTCTGCTCAGTGGAACTGCTCGGCCTCGGTGGAGCCGGTGAGGGCGAGGGTCTCGGCGTTGGGGTTGACGGCGGTGGAGACCAGGTCGAAGTAGCCGGTGCCGACCTCACGCTGGTGCTTCACCGCGGTGTAGCCGTCCGGCACGGCCGCGAACTCGGCCTCCTGCAGGTCGACATAGGCGGTCATGCCGCTCTCCGCGTAGCCCTTGGCGAGCTGGAACATCGAGTGGTTGAGCGCGTGGAAACCGGCCAGCGTGATGAACTGGAAGCGGTAGCCCATCGCGCCCAACTCCCGCTGGAACTTGGCGATCTGGTCATCGTCCAGGGCCGCCTTCCAGTTGAAGGAGGGCGAGCAGTTGTAGGCGAGCATCTTGTCCGGGTACTCGGCCTTGATCGCCTCGGCGAACTCACGGGCCTGCGCCAGGTCCGGGGTGCCGGTCTCCACCCAGATCAGGTCGGCGTACGGGGCGAAGGCCAACCCGCGCGAGATCACCGGCGCCATGCCGGGCTCGACCCGGTAGAAGCCCTCCGCGGTGCGCTCACCGGTGCAGAACCGCGCGTCGCGCTCGTCCACGTCGGTGGTCAGCAGGTTCGCGGCCAGCGCGTCGGTGCGGGCCACGATCAGCGTCGGCACATCCGCGATGTCGGCCGCCAGCCGGGCCGAGTTGAGGGTGCGCACGTGCTGGGCGGTGGGGACCAGCACCTTCCCGCCCAGGTGACCGCACTTCTTCTCGGAGGCCAGCTGGTCCTCGTAGTGGATGCCCGCCGCACCGGCCGCGATCATGCCCTTGGTGAGCTCGAAGGCGTTCAACGGGCCACCGAACCCGGCCTCCGCGTCGGCGACGATCGGCACCAGCCAGTCCGGCCCGTCATCGCCCTCGGCGGCGTCGATCTCGTCGGCCCGCAGCAGCGCGTTGTTGATCCGCCGCACCACCTGCGGCACCGAGTTCGCCGGATACAGGCTCTGGTCGGGGTAGGTCTGCCCGGCCTGGTTGGCGTCGGCGGCCACCTGCCAGCCCGACAGGTAGATCGCCCGCAGCCCCGCCTTCACCATCTGCACGGCCTGACCACCGGTCAGCGCCCCGAGCGCGTGGATGTAGTCCTGCTCGTGCAGTTGCCGCCAGAGCCGCTCGGCACCACGCCGGGCCAGCGTGTGCTCCTCGCGCACCGTGCCCGACAGGCGCACCACATCCGCCGCCGTGTAGCTGCGCTCGATACCCGCCCACCGCGGGTCGTCCGCCCACCGCGCGGCCAACTGCGCGGCACGCTGCTCCTGCTGCTGCCGAACCGACGTCGTCATGGTCTGCTCCCGGGGATGCTCGTTGCGAAGGCTGTGAGGACACTCACTTCGCCAGGTGACAGTGCGGCCGGCCCTCCGCGCGGCGATGGAACACCGCGGGACGTGGTCGCCCGGACAGCAACGCAAGGCGGACGAACTGGTTCTTCACTGCTGTCCTGTACGCCTCTCGGCCGCACCACAGACTCTGGCACTCCGTGCCACTGCCGTCACCACTGGAGCGATGCCAACTTCTGCGAAGCCTTCTCAGCAAATCTGCGAAGGTTGCGATGATTCTCTCGGGTCGCACCGGCTAGGCTGTGCCCCCGCCAGGCCAGCGAACCGACCGATCCGTGGAGCAGGGAGAACAGGACGATGGGGAAGGCCTTCGCCGGTGCTCGACTCCGCCGACTCAGGGAGGACCGTGGACTCAGCCAGGCCGCCATGGCCCGCCTGGTCGACCTGTCGCCCAGCTACCTCAACCAGCTGGAGCACGACGCCCGCCCACTCACCGTGCCGGTCCTGCTACGGCTCACCGAGGCACTCGGTGTCGACGCCGGGTACTTCGCCCCGCCGGACACAGCCCGGCTCACCGCCGAACTGCGCGACGCCCTCGGCGAGGAGATCGCGGCCGGCCGCGTCACCCCGGGGGACCTCGACGAGGCCGCCTCCCGACTGCCCGCGGTAGCCCGGCTGTTGCTGGACCTGGGACGCGGCCGTCGGGCCCTGGCCGAGCAACTCGCCGTCCTCGCCGGAGAACGGGGCCCGGCGACCGACCCGCGCACCCCGCACGAGCAGGTCCGCGAGTTCTTCTACCGCCACCAGAACTACTTCCACGAACTCGACACCACTGCCGAGGAGTTGGCCACCGACATCGGCCTGCGGCGCGGCGAGGTCAGAACCGTGCTCGCCGAACGGCTGGCATCCCGGCACGGAGTCCGGATCGCCACCGGCGGCGACCAGTTGCACAGGTACGACCCGCGGACCCTGACCCTGACGCTGTCCGACCGGCTGCGCCCCGGCCAACAGGCCTTCCGGATGGCCACCCAACTCGCCTACCTGGAACACGACCCGCTGCTCTCCGACCTCGCCGCCCAGGACAGCCCGCCGGACTCCACCGCCTGGTCGCTCACCCGGATCGGCCTGGCCAACTACTTCGCCGCCGCGCTCGTACTGCCCTACACCGCCTTCCACGCCGAGGCGGAGGCGGCCCGCTACGACATCGAGCATCTCGCCGACCACTTCGCCGTCGGCTACGAGACCGTCTGCCACCGCCTCAGCACCCTGCAACGGCCCAGGCTGCGCGGCGTGCCGTTCTCCTTCGTCCGGGTCGACCGGGCCGGCAACGTCTCCAAACGCCAGTCCGCCACCGACTTCCACTTCTCGCGCACCGGCGGCACCTGCCCGCTCTGGAACGTCTACGAGGCCTTCGCCGCCCCCGGCCGGGTACACGTCCAGGTCGCCGCGATGCCCGACGGCCGCCGCTACCTGTGGACCGCCCGCGCCGTCACCCGCTCCCCCGGCGGCTGGGGGCGCCCCGGCAAGACCTTCGCCATCGGCCTCGGCTGCGAACTCCGGCACGCCGGACGACTGGTCTACTCCGCCGGCCTCGACCTCGACGACCAGGCCGCCGCCACCCCGATCGGCCTCGGCTGCAAGGTCTGCGAGCGCCCCGCCTGCCCCCAGCGCGCCGCCCCGCCGATCGGCCGCCCGCTGACGATCGACCAGCACACCAGCAGCTTCGTCCCCTACCCCGTGCACACCCGTCCGGAAGGCTGATCGAGTTCCTCCGATCCCATCGTCGATCTTCCCGTAGAGTCCGGCGAGGAGGGTGTCCAGGTCATCCGTCACACAATGACCTTGGGCGCCTTCTGTGTTGGGGGGATCGGTTTAACGAGAACGGGAAGGTTGACTGCATGACGTCGGAGTCGGAGCGGTTCATCGTCCTGACCGGGGGTCCCGGGTCTGGGAAGAGCACCTTGGTCGACCATCTGCACGGGATGGGCTATGCGCGGTCCCAGGAGGCAGGGCGAGGGATCATCCAGGACCAGGTCGCAATCGCTGGACGAGCGCTGCCTTGGACAGATCCGGCCCTGTTCGCCGAACTGATGCTCTGCTGGGAACTGCGCTCCTACCACAGCGCCGCAGCACAGAAGGCGCCCGTCTTCTTTGACCGAGGAGTCCCTGACATCGTGGGCTATCTGAAGCTCGAAGGGCTGCCCGTACCGAATCACGTTCACGCTGCCGCGCAGAGGTTCCGTTACCACCGCCGCGTGTTCATCGCACCACCCTGGCCGAAGATCTACGAACAGGACAGCGAGCGCAAGCAGTCCTACGACGAAGCCGAACGCACCTACGAGTCAATGGTCACCATCTACGCCGCCTACGGCTACGAGCTGGTACACCTTCCTCTCGCCCCCGTCGCGGAGCGGGCGCGGTTCGTCATCGATTCCCTTCGCTGACCACTTCGGATCGACTCGTCCAGTCGTTTGGGCGGGGCGATCTGACTGCTACGGCGTGGAAGCTGCTGAGGCCGTTCCTCCGGTGAGCAATGGCCGGTGTGGCCGGTGGCGTGATCACCGGCGGGTGATCATCGGGATTTGCACCGGCTGCGGACTGGACCGACGTGATCGCGAAGTCGCGCTGGGTTATCAGTCGTCCTCGTCCGGCTCCTGCGCTACCGCGGTCGCCTTCTGATAAGCCTCGAACTGCTCCACGGGCATCGTGAGCGTCCTACGCAGTGCCGGGCCCGGCACCAGCCCGGGATTGGCTTCGGTCGTGGACTTCAGCAGATTGCTCGCATTCGACGACTCCGGGAAGTTGCGTCTCACGAAGTCGGAGAATGCTACGACGCCCTCCTCCTGGAGCGCCTTGGCGATCGCCGGCTTCTCGGCCGCGCCGGCTTGCCGGTAGGTCGGGTTGTGCTCGAGTTGCCCCTGCTGGAACGCGTATATCAGCGCGAACATTCCGCCGGCCTGCGTCGACTCCCAGAATCCGCCGTTGTGCGACCGCGCTGTGACCAGCTTGGCCCCCAAACGCTCACTGGCGTATCGCAGCGTCAGAAAGCAGCCGGTGCACGGCCGCATCGTGCCGGTGATGACGGCCGGAGACCTGCTGCCGGAGCGGACCAGCAGGGTCACCAGGCCGCCTTCGGCGTGGCAGGCCCCCAAGTTCGGCGGGTCCATCCATCTCGCCGACGGGTGAAATGAGGGCCACGGACGGCGGATCAAAAGTGAGCCACTCTGCGATCTCTTGATCACTCGAACTTCCCGGATTGGTTGCCGCCGTGCGGCTCCTGCCACGTGGCCGTCATGCCGGCTACCAGCGCCTGCTGGCCCGGTCCCGGCGTCGTGGTAGAGGGTGGGCGCGACCTCGACCTCGATGACCCTCCAGTCGGACGGGGCGGCGAACCGGTCGACGGAGCAGACCTGGTCGCCGTCGCGCCGCGCGCTGACGAAGTAGCCGCGCCAACCCTCGCCGGTCAGCCCGGCCTCCGTGGCCGTGCGGGCCAACACGGAGATCCGCAGTTGCTCGTAGAGGTCGTCGCGACTCGTGAACTCCTCGTCCAGGGCCGCGATGAACTCCTCGTACCGGTACTGCTCAAGGAGTACGGCACAGTTCTGTCGCACGAGGACATCGAAGTCCTCGAATGTCGCAGCCCTACTCCAGCTGTCGCGATGGGCCCCGAGCCCGTCGAGGAGGTCCGTGTGGTCGTCCCAGCCCAGGAATGTCACGTTGCCCCCTGACGCCCGCCCGAGCCCCTGAGTCGTGCCCGCACGGCCTCAACGTAGATCGCCTCTCACTCGAGCCGAAGGGCGATACGCGCAGCCGGACCGGCAACACCTCCGCGTTCGACGGTGCGCTTTCGCGCAAGTGCGAGACCGAGTGGTATGGCAGACCTCATCGTCACAGCGACCGGAGCAACTCACCGTTGTCGGCGCCCTTGGCGGGTCCACTGGTCCCACCGGGAACGGTCGGCCTGGGCCCGGTCGATCTGCCGGGGGCGAGCGGTCGCCTCCTCGACGGCGACGGCGTCGAGGAAGGTGGCATGGACCGTGGGGTTGATCGTCAGGCGGCGGCCTGCCCGCTGGCCGGCGCGGCCGGGGCCGTCTGCCGTGACCTGAATGCCTGCCGGCCAAGACCGGCCAGGAGCCCGCCGAGCGGGGGCAAGACGAGGAAGACCCAGACCTGGTCGAGAGCCCAGCCGTGTTGGAAGACGGCGGTGGCCAGCGAACGGGCCGGGTTGACGGAGGTACTGCTGACCGGGATGGTCACCAGGTGGGCCAGGGTGAGGCCGACGCCGGCGACCAGCCCGCCCATCGGCGCAGGGAAGCCGCGGGCGGTGGTGGCGAGGACGGTGAGCGCGAGGGCCGCGGTGACCATGACCTCGGCCAGGATGACCGCACCGAGGTTGTAGTGGTCAGGCGAGTGGGCGCCGTATCCGTTGGACGCGAACCCGGTCTCGCTGACCGACACGATCGTGGGTTTGCCGTTCTGGTCCACAACCGTGAAGCCGGCCTTCCCCTGACCGATCGACCAGATCAACAGCGCTCCGAACAAACCACCGAGGATCCGCCCACCCAGGTAGAACGGCAGCAGTAGAGCCTCGATCTTGCGGCTCGCAACCATGGCGGTGGTGATGGCCGGGCTGGCCAATCGTCAGGCCCTGGTTCGCGCCGTGGGTGCCATCGCCCGCGACGGCATCTCCCAGTTCGTCGACATGGGCAGCGGCCTGCCCACCGCCGACAACGTGCATCAGGTCGCCCGGCGGCACCATGCCGATGCGGTCGTCGCCTACGTCGACCACGATCCGATGGTGGTTGCCCACAGCCGTGCCCTGTTGGCCACCGACGACCGCACCGCGGTGGTCCAGGCGGACCTGCGCGAACCGGAGGCGATCTACCACAACCCCGATGTGCGGCGCCTGATCAACTTCGACGAGCCAGTGGGCGTCATCTTCAGCGGCGTCCTGCACCACCTCAACGATGCCGAGCGGCCCGCCGATCCCGTGCGCTGGTGGGCGGACCGGGTGCCCTCGGGCAGTCGGTTCTACATCTCCCACTTCCGCTCCGGCGAGAACGGGGAGACCCGGATCCTGGAAGAGAAGCTGCAGGGCAGTATCGGCCGCGGTCGCTGGCGCACCGACGAGGAGATCACCGACCTGTTCGGTGACCTCGAGCTACTCGAACCGGGGCTGGTCCACTGCTCACTGTGGCGGCCGGACCCCGCGCCGGGCGACGGCGGCGCCGACAGCGTCATGGGCGGGCCCGATCTGACGGTGTGGGAGCAGCTGATTTCCCGCGCACTGGCCCGCAAACCGTAGTTGGCTGTCAATCCGTCCATGGATCCCTCAGCGATCCATTTTCGCCGTCACCGCGACGTGCCCTCCTGGGCATCAGGCCCGGTCTCCTCATCGGATGTGTCGTTGCCGCACGCGGTTTCAAAGGCCTTGCCCGCCATGCCGGCGGTGAGGGTGGTGCCGTCGGCCGGATCGATGAGCAGGAACGAACCGGTGCGGCGGTTGTCCGCGTAGGCGTCCAGCGCCAGCGGCTCCGCGGTGCGCAGTACCACGTGGCCGATGTCGTTGACGTCCAACCCCTCCTGGGCGGGGCGCCGTTCGAGAGTGTCGATGTCGATGCGGTAGACGATGTCCTTGACCAGGGCGCGGACGGTGCGCGTGGTGTGCTTGAGCAGGACCTTGTCGCCGGTGCGCAGGGGGCGTTCGTTGAGGTGGCTGACGGTGGCCTCGATGTCCTTGCTGGGGACGGGGACCGTTCCGGCGGCGATGAGGTCGCCGCGGGAGATGTCGAGGTCGTCGCTGAGGCGGATGGTGACGGACTGCGGGCCCCGGGCGATGTCCGTCTGACGGCCGAGGGCGTCGATGCCGGCGATGGTGGTGGTGTGCCCGGAGGGCAGGACGGTGACGGTGTCGCCGACGCGCAGGACACCGGAGGCGAGTTGGCCGGCGTAGCCGCGGTAGTCGGGGTGCTGTTCGGTCTGCGGGCGGATGACGTACTGGACGGGGAGACGGGCCGGTTCCAGGCTCGGGTCGGTGCCGACGGGAACGGTCTCCAGGTGTTCGAGCAGAGTCGGGCCGGCATACCAGTCCATGTGGGCGGAGGGCTCGACGACGTTGTCGCCGGCGAGGGCGGAGACCGGAACGGCGAGGACGTCCTTGATGCCGAGGGGGGCGGCGTAGGCGGTGAACTCGGCTGCGATGGCGGCGAAGACGGGCTCGGCGTAGTCGACGAGGTCCATCTTGTTGACGGCCAGCACGACGTGCGGCACGCGCAGCAGGGCGGCGACGGCGGCGTGCCGGCGGGTCTGTTCGACGACGCCGCCCCGGGCGTCCACGAGGACGACGGCGAGCTCGGCGGTGGAGGCGCCGGTGACCATGTTGCGGGTGTACTGCACGTGCCCCGGGGTGTCGGCGAGGATGAACCGGCGCCTGGGGGTGGCGAAGTAGCGGTAGGCGACGTCGATGGTGATGCCCTGTTCGCGTTCGGCGCGCAGGCCGTCGGTGAGCAGTGCAAGGTCGGGCGCCTGCTGGCCGTGGTCGCGGGAGGCCTGTTCGACGGCTTCCAGCTGGTCGGCGAGCACGGACTTGGAGTCGTGCAGCAGACGGCCGACCAGGGTGGACTTGCCGTCGTCGACCGAGCCGACGGTGGCGAACCGCAGCAGCGACGTGGCGGTTACCGTGGTCACGTCAGAAGTACCCCTCGCGCTTGCGGTCCTCCATCGCGGCCTCGGAGACCTTGTCGTCGGCCCTGGTGGCGCCGCGCTCGGTCAGGCGGCTGGCGGCGATCTCGGCGATGACAGCGGCCACGTCGGCGGCGTTCGAGTCGACCGCGCCGGTGCAGGACATGTCGCCGACGGTGCGGTAGCGTACCCGGCGTCGCTCGACCGGTTCGCACTCCTTCGGCCCGCCCCACTGACCCGCCGTCAACCACATGCCGTCCCGGCGGAACACGTCGCGCTCGTGGGCGTAGTAGATCTCCGGGAGGGCGATGGACTCGCGCTCGATGTACTGCCAGACGTCCAGCTCGGTCCAGTTGGAGAGCGGGAAGACCCGGACGTGCTCGCCGACCGCGTGGCGGCCGTTGTAGAGCGACCACAGTTCGGGGCGCTGGCGGCGCGGGTCCCAGGCGCCGAACTCGTCGCGCAGCGAGAAGACCCGTTCCTTGGCGCGGGCCTTCTCCTCGTCGCGACGGCCGCCGCCGAAGACCGCGTCGAACTTCCCCCGCTCGATGGCGTCCAGCAGCGGGACAGTCTGCAGCGGGTTGCGGGTGCCGTCGGGGCGCTCGCGCAGCCGCCCGTCGTCGATGAACTCCTGGACGGAGGCGACGCGCAGGCGCAGGTTGTGCTCGGCCACCACGCGGTCCCGGTGGGCGATCACCTCGGGGAAGTTGTGCCCGGTGTCCACGTGCAGCAGCGCGAACGGCACCGGCGCGGGCCAGAACGCCTTGAGCGCCAGGTGCAGCATGACGATGGAGTCCTTGCCACCCGAGAACAGGATCACCGGACGCTCGAACTCCCCCGCCACCTCACGGAAGATGTGTACCGACTCCGCCTCCAGCACCTCGATGTGGAGGAGGGCGTGACCACTCCCCGCGCACGTGGTCAGGATGTCGGGAGTGGCGGTCACGCCAGGCCCCTCTCGATGAGCAGTGCCTGCACGGCACGGGCCGACTCGGCGACCGTCTGCCGATGCGTGTCGAGGCGCAGGTCGGGCCGCTCCGGCGCCTCGTACGGGGCGTCCACACCGGTGAGGCCGGAGAGCTCACCGGCGGCCTGCTTGGCGTACAGCCCCTTCACGTCGCGCTGGGCACAGACCTCCACCGGTGAGGCCACGTGGATCTCCAGGTAGGGAATGCGGCCGAGGTCGTGTCGCAGCCGGACGTTGTCCCGGCTGATGCGGTACGGGGCGATGACCGGCACCAGCACGATGACGCCGTTGCGCGCGAGCACCTCTGCGACCATGCCGATCCGCCGCACGTTGGTCTCCCGGTCCTCAGGGGAGAAGCCGAGGTCGGCTGAGAGGAAGGTACGGATCTCGTCCCCGTCGAGGATCTCCACCCGTCGGCCGGCGGCCCGCAGCCGAACGGACAGTTCGGTGGCGACGCTGCTCTTCCCGGCGCTCGGCAATCCGGTGAGCCAGACCGTGGCGCCGGGCGGGCCGGCCGGGGCGGACGCCGGGACGCCTCGCACCTCCTCGAGCTGGAAGACGTCCCCGGTGGTCCCACGGAGATTCCCGGGCCGGTCCGGCAGGCAACTCTTCTCCCCCACAGGGACGTTCAAGCGATCCTGGGGATCACCCACGGTGGAGGTGGCTCTCGAGGATCCCGCCCCTGCCGCCGCGAGCTTGCGAGGTTCACGACCGCGTGTGCCGAGCATTTGCACCTCCGCAGGGATTCTCCATCAACTCGATGGGTTATATGACACCACACTCAGGCCCGACTGGATGTCCATCAAGTAGGCCTCCCGAGAGCCGAGTTGGCGCAATAGTGACTCGCCGAGCACTTGACTGTCCGCGAGGAGTTGTCGAGCATGCGGGTCTCGGCTCGGACGGACTGTGCGGTACGGGCCATGGTGGAACTCGCGCGCACGCCGGACGCCCCCCAGAGGGCGGAACAGCTGTCGGTCTCCCCGGGCATCCCGCTGCGTTTCCTGCTGGCAATCCTGCGCGAGCCGCGGCAGCACCGGCGGGCGAAGAGCCTCCGCGACCCCGAGATGGTTACCAACTCGCCATACCGGCACGGGAAATCTCCATCACCGACGTCGTCCGAACCGCAGCACTACGACCGGGCCCGGCTCGACCTCCACGGCCCGGCCGCACGAGCCCCCGCTTGGCGTGAACCGCCACGGAGCACGTGCCAGCGCCCGCTCTCGCGAACGGAGCCACCCTGGCCCACGCCCGGCGGTGCCAGCTGCCGGGCGACCTGGGACGGCCCGTGCGGTCAGGCCCGGTCGACCTCGGCCCGAAGGGCGTTGTAGTCGGCGAAGGCCGACTCGACGTCGTCGCGGCTCAGGCCGTAGCGAGACAGGTCGTAGCTGTGGGGGCGAGTGCCCTTGGGGCGGGCGATGACCTCGGGTAGCCGGACGGCATCGGCTTCGGTCCACCGGGCGCCGATGGACTCGTAGAGCTTCGGGGCACCCGTGACCGGGTCGGACCCGAGCCAGGAGTACGGGACGTCCACCAGCGCCTGCCGGGGCATCGCGGCGCGGGCCGCGAGGCCCCGCGCCATGGAGCGGCTCAGCAGTCCGAGCCAGGTGGCACCGATGCCGTGCAGATCGAGAGGGCGGACGGTGATGGCCATGCCGTGCTCGACCAGGCTGCAGAACGACGCCACGACGTCGACCGGGTCGCGGTGGGTCCACACGATCGTGGCGTCGGGGAAGACGGTGCGCAGCGCGTCGAGGTTCTCGAGGTGCATGGGGGACTTCAGCACCCAGCGGCGGCGGGGACGGCCGTGCTGGAGCACTTGGAAGACCTGCTTGAGGTGGCGGTAGTCGGGGACGAAGTCCCGTTCGTAGTGCCAGGTCTGGTACCCGGGGAGGCGGGCCTGGGACAGCGGCATGACGGTGTGTGGAAGCGCGAAGGTGCACTCGTCGGGGCCCTCGGCCTCGAGAGGGTGGATATCGCGGAAACGCGGGGCGAACAGGTTGATTCCGCCGACCATCCGACGCGCGGCGGTGATCGCCTTCTGTCGCTGCTCGGGCGGTACGTCCAGATCGGGTGTGAGCAGCTCCCACAGCAGGGGGCAGCGGTGCTCGTCCGAGAGGGACAGTACGCCGTGGGTGAGCGTGGTGGCCGTGCGCGGCAGGCCCACCACGAACACCGGCCGCTCGATGGGTTCCCGCTCGATCGCGGGGTGCTCGGCGATCAGCCGCCGGATCCGGGCCCGGTTGGCGAGATGCCTGCGGACGTGAGCCTGCGCGGACAGCCAACCGACCGGAGTGAGGTTCTCGTCCCCGGCCCACCGGCGCAGCAGGGACCGGAAGTCGTCGACGAACTGCTGGTCCCCGTCCGCCTGCCCGGTCGTGGCGACGAGCCGGTCGAAGGTCCGGTCGGGGACGCGGCGGGAGCCGAAGCCCGGCCGGAGCAGCAGATTGGCGAAGGTGAGGGCAAGGGGGGCGGAGGACACGGGAGGTCCCTTCGGAGGCGGGGCGGGCGGGGGAACGCATCTCGTCGAACCGGCTTGCCGTGCGGAAGAGTTGACGGAGACTTCCCACCTTGCCGCCCCGGCAATCCTCCCCACGGTCGGGCCGGATGCCATGCTCCTCCGAATCCGTCGTCTCCGGCGGCGTCAGCCCGGCCATCTGCTCGCCAGCTCGCTGCGCCGGCGCACGCCGAGCTTCCAGTAGATCTTCCCCAGGTGGTACTCGACAGCCTTCACGCTGATCAGCAGCTTCTCGGAGACCTGGCGATTGGTCAGCCCGGTCGTGACCAGTTGGGCCACCGTCGTCTCGCGCTCGGTCAGGGCGACGTCCTGGCCCGGCGACGGCCCTCGGGTGGCGGCGGCCCGGTCCTGCGGGCTGCTCCGGGCGAACGCGAGGGCGCCGAGTGCTGCGAATTCGTCCTCGGCCCGCTCGAGCCACCCCAGGCCGGCCGCCGTCCGGCCGTGGGCGCACAGGAACCGGCCGTAGGCGTGGTGCAGTTGGGCACGGTGCAGGGGTGGCACCAGCGGCCCTGCCTCTACGGCCTGCAAGCCGGCCTCGTACGCGGCTTCCGCCGCGGCCAGGTCGTGCCGCTGCTCGGCCGCCCGGCCGGCGAGCCGATGGCACGTGACCGCCAGGTACGGGGTGCGTTCCGCGCACGTGCGCAGCTGCGCCAGGGCCGCCTCGGCGGCGGCGCCCGTCGCGACCTCGATCGCCGCCTCCGCGTGCGCAGGCAGCCACAGCGGTGCGAACTCGCCCGGCGCGTCGACCAGTTCGGTTTCACCGGCGGCCAGCCAGGTCATCGCCGCCAGGACGGCCGGGTGATGACGGTACGCCAGCAGGGCGATCACGTCCGCGCTGGTGGCGATGACGAGGCGGTCGGGGTCCGCCGAGCCGGGCGGGCGCCGATTCGCCGACACCCAGGCTCCGCGCTGCGGCGCCACGTCCGCGGCGCGAACGGCCGAGAGCATCGTGCGCAGCGCCCGGCCCGCCGAGACGCCGCCGGCGGCGTCGAGGGCGTCGAGGGCGTCGACGGCGGCATCGGCCTCCGGCCAGCTTCCGAGCAGGAAGTGCGCGATCGTCAGCCGTTCCAGCGCACGCAGCCGGTCCGGGTGACCGGGCTGCGCTTCGCGGCGTCGGGCGAGGTCGGCCAGATCGCCCGCGCCCTCCGTCAGATCGCCCGCCAGCACGCGGCATTCGCCCGCACCAGCAACGGCCCCCGGCGCAAGCGACGTGCCCCGCGAGGGATCGCAGCACCTCGCGAGGGCCGTCGGCGTACGAGCGGCCGGTCAGCAGCAGACGCCGAGCCGTGCGCAGCTGCACGGCGTCACGACTCGCGGCGTCCAGGGCCGCGGTCGCCGCCTCGACCGCGGCGCTGCCCCGCGCCGTGCGGCAGGCCAGCGCGGCTCGCACGGTCTCGACCCCCGCGGTGGCGCGGGCATCAGCGTGACCGGCGGCGAGCGCGCGGCGCGCCGCTCGCAGGTGGTCGACGGCGGCGCCGAGCCGGTGTTCGAGCAGGGCCCGGCCGGCCAGCGCGCAGGACCGCAACGGCGAAGGGGGCAACACCTCCACCCGTGCCCACAGATCACCGTCGCCGAGCTCCTCGCCGTACACGTCGTGCAGCGCGGCCAGCAGCAGCCGGCGGTCCCGCTCGGCCTGGTCCGTGCTGAGGTCGGCCGCCCACACCAGCAACTGCCGCGTCGGCACGCCGATCTCGTCGTCGGGCACGGGGGCGTCGACGGCGGCCCGCTCCAGTGCCGCGGCCAGGTCCGGGTCGGGGCGGTCGGCGGCCAGCGCCCGGTGGACCAACGCCGGACGCGGATCGAGTACTTCGGCGGCGGCACGGTGCAGGGCCCGCCATCTCGTCGGACTCAGCCGTGCACGCAGGAATCGGCCGTCGCTCTCCCGCGCGAGCGCGATCCGAGCGGGGCGCCGCGGGGCGTCGGCCGACACGACCAGGCCGAGGCCGCGCAGCAGGCCGAGCGTCCGGGCGGGTTCCGGCACGCCGGCGACCCGGGCGACCACGGCCGGCGGCTGGTCCCCGGCCAGCACGGACAGCGCCTCCAGGAGCGCGCGGCCGTCCGGACAGAGAGGCGGTCGGCGGCGAGCAGACGCCGCTCGACGTCGTCGCCGGACGCGGCCTGGTCGCCTGGTGTCCAGAACTCGCCGGATTCCCAGTACATGTGAGCGATTCTGCCGCAGCCGGGCACCGGAGCTGCGTCAAAACGCAGCGGAACCTGCCACACCCGCCGCTTCGGAGCGTACGAGGGCCCTGCCCGGCACACCCGAGACTGATCACCGTCGAGCCGGCTCCTTCGCCGGCAACTCAGCATCCGTATCCCAGTGGTTCTGACGGAGGGACAGAAGGACAGTGCCGACCTACCATTCCCCCGGAGTCTATGTCGAGGAAGTCTCGTCGGGCTCCCGGCCCATCGAGGGCGTGGGAACCGCGGTGTGCGCCTTCGTGGGCTTCGCCGAACGCGGGGTCCCCAACCAGCCGACGCTGGTGGCCAATTGGACGCAGTACACCAAGGCCTTCGGCGGCTTCGTCGGCGGTGCGCACCTTCCGCGGGCGGTCTACGGCTACCTCCTCAACGGCGGCGGGGCCGCGTACGTGGTACGCGTCGGCGCCACCGACACGGACGAGCCGGAGCAGGCGTCCGGGGCGGGCGGACCGGGACGCGACGCCGCTCGGCTCCGCCGCGCGGGGCGAACTGCCCGCGGCGGGCGACGGCGACCGTCCGGCGCTGCGGGCCAGGGCGCTGGCCTCCGGGGAGGCGGGCAACGAGCTGAGCGTCGAGATCGCCGACGCGAGCGAGCCCGGCGGGGATCTGGTTTAAACTGATCGTTCGTCAGAATAGCAGCCAGACCGAGGCTTTCGACAACCTCACGCTTCGGCGCGGCCCCCGGCACGCCGCCACGGTCGTCAAGGAGTCCTGGCCGCCGACGGCTTCGGCACCGACGAGATCGCCTTCGAACTCGCCTACTCCAAACGCACCGTGAGCAATGTGCTGCACGACATCACGGCCCGGTACCAGCTGCGCAACCGCACGCACGCGGTCGCCTACGCCATCCGCGAGGGCTTGATCTGACGAGGCATCAGCCCATCCAGGGCCGGGAGTTCGGCCCTGAGTTGGCGGCGCGAAGCGATGCCGAGCTTGGCGAAGACGTTTCCCAGGTGGTACTCGACCGTCTTGGCGCTCACGAACAGGTCGCGGGGGATCTGCTGGTTCGTCATGCCCTTGGCGGCGAGCCGCGCGATTCGGTACTGGTGCTCGGTCAGCGCGACGGATGTACGGCCCGCCGGCCCGACGTCCCGTCCCCCGGCGCCGGCCGTGACCCGGGTAGCCGGCCCGCCGGTGTCCGCCAGCTGCCGCAGGCACCGGTCCGCGAACGGCCGCGCGTCGAGGTCGGCGAAGCGGTCGTACGCGGACAGCAGCCACCGGGTGGCCGACTTCCGGCGGCGCGCGGCCAACAGCAGCCTGCCGTAGTCGTGTTCGAGCTCGGCACGGCTGAACGGCGCGTCCTGGTCGGCCGGTTGCTCGACCACCCCGGCCAGCTGCTCGGCCGCCGCGGCCGGGCCGTGCTCGGCGGCCGCGAGCCTGGCCCCGAGCCTGGCCAGGTCCACCGTCGGGTGGGCACCGCGCCCGGTGGCGGCCTGCCACGCGGCGAGGCCGGTGTGCGCCGCGGCGATCCGGCCGGTCTCGATCAGCGCCTCGACGTACAGCGGACGCCACCACAGCTGGTACGGGGCGAACGTCGCCGGCTGCGCGGCCACCGGGGCGAGCGCGGTCAGCACCCGGCCGGGCTCCCCGCGCGACTGGGCCAGCCTCGCCGCGGCCAGCGCCGGGAACACCGCGTAGTGGGCCGAGCCCAGTTCACGCTGGTCCCGGCTCACCACGTCCAGTCGCTCGGCGGCCGCGGCCCAGTCGCCGCGCAGCGCTCTGATGCCGACCGTCAGCGCGGCGGCCGGGACGGCCGCGCGCCGGTCGTTGCGCGCCTCGGCCACCCGGATCGCCTCGCGGGCCTCGCGCAACGCGGCTCGCCAGTCGCCGAGTTGGAACAGCGCGTAGCCGAGGTAGGCGTACGACAGCGACAGCACCGGCTCGGCCGGGCCGTCCGACGAGCGCGAGACGCGTTGCAGGTCGCTGATGGCCTCGGCCGGCCGGCCGCTCTGCACCAGCCACATGCCGCGCGCCCACCGCAGGATCCCGTGCCCGGGCCGCTCCGCCTGTGCCGCACCGAGTTCGGGTGCGAGTGACTCCAGCCGGCGCAGCGAGGCCTCCACCGACTGCGCGATCCTGCCGTGCGCGTCCGCGGCGAAGTACACGGCCCACGCCCGGGATTCCTCCGGGAGCCCGTCCTGCGCCAGCAGGGAGGTGGCGACCCACTGCTCGGCCTCGTGCTCCCCGGTGTCCGCGTGCAGGGCGGCAGCGGCGAGCTCCACGGCCGCGCGGGCCGGGGCGGGACGGTCCGCCGCGAGCACCCGGGCCTGGTCGAGCAGCGCGTGTGCGGCCTCGTGCCGCGCCTCGCGCGCGGCGAGCCGGCCGAGGAACAGGTTGCGCTCGACGCTCGGCTCCAGCAGGGCGAGCCGCTGTCCGAGTGCCGCCGCCCAGCCGGCCGTGGGCATCCGCTCGCCCCAGCGGGCCGCCTCCAGCAGCCTCCGCTGCCGGGCCGGGCCGTCCGCCGAGACGTCGGCGGACCACAGAAGGAGCGTCCCGGCCCGTTCGGTGTCCCCGGCGGTGTAGTAGCGCCTCGCCTCGTCCGCCAACCGCGCGGCGAGCTCCGGGGCGCGCCGGCGGGCGCCGAGCAGGGTGTGCCGGAACCCGTCGACGCCGCCGACCTGTTCGGCCGCGGCGAGGTGCACGTCCCGGCGCAGCGGCGTGGGCAGGTTCCGGTACACGACATCGCGCAGGACCTGGGAGTCGATGCCGACCGGTTCGGTGAGGCCGTGCGGGAACCAGGTGACGAAACCGGCGTCGATCAGGTCCTCCAGCGCGGCGCTGGAATCCTGCACGTCCGCGATGGCGGCGAGGATCGGCAGCGGAGTTCTCCGATTCACCACGGACATCGCGGCGAGCAGCCGCAGGCTCGGCTCGGGCAACTCGTCGAGCGTGCGCATGATTCCCCGGTACAGCGCTTCCCGCCGCAACTCT
Organism: Kitasatospora sp. NPDC024654; assembly: GCF_055559155.1. Lineage (NCBI taxonomy): Bacteria > Bacillati > Actinomycetota > Actinomycetes > Kitasatosporales > Streptomycetaceae > Kitasatospora > Kitasatospora sp. NPDC024654. The sequence continues at coordinate 38,655 of NZ_JBVHLF010000035.1, read as the reverse complement.
CCGAGCGCCTCGGACTCCCCGTACGCCGGGGCCGAACCGGCCCAATAGGGCCGCGGAATGAGGTCGACGGAAATACTCAAGGCCTTCTCCTTTTCCGCGGGATGTGCGGCACACTATGTCGATCTGCCGGCGGATTCGCAAGGACGTCTCGAACCCCCATTCCACGGATTATTTCCGGTACTTCTTCCGGTCAGGTTTCCCCCGTTCCTTCCTGGCGTGCCGGTCACCCGGGTGTTCTGCTGTCCCCACCGCCCCGCCCGACCTGAAAGGACGACAGACGTGGCAGACCTGACCGCTCGTACCCCGCAGGAGATCTTCAAGAGCCACGGCAAGGCGCTGCTCGCCGAGGACCTGGACGGGATCGTGGCGAACTTCGCCGAGGACGCGGTGTTCGTGACCCCGGACGGGGTGCGCCACGGTCGCGAGGGCGTCCGCGCGGGCTTCGCGCGGCTCTTCGCCGACCTTCCGCGCGCCAAGTGGGACCTGCGGATCACCACCTTCGCGGGCGAGCTCCTGTTCCTGGAGTGGGCCGCCGACTCCGAGGTGAACCGTGCCGAGAACGGAGTGGACACCTTCGTCTTCCGCGACGGCCTGATCCAGGCCCAGACGGTCCGTTACACTCTCGCGCCGAACTCCTGAGCCCGTACCCGCCCGGGTCAGGGATGGTGCCGTTCCCGTTCCCGGAGCCCGTGGCGGTCCGACCGGTGCGACCTGGCCATCGTTCCCGCGTTCACGGCGGGGTCAGGGAGGCCGGCCTCTGGGCGCGACCGGCCAGGTCGGCCCGGCCGGTCGCGCCCAGGGTGCGGCCCACCCGGCCGATCAGTTCGGTCACGTCCTGCGGGGTCATCAGCAGGGCCTGGGCGATCTGCCGGTCGCTGTGGCCGGCGCCGACCAGCTCCAGCACGCGGTGCTCGGTCATCGACAGGCTGGGGGCGGGCGGTGGTACGGGGCGGGGGCGCACGCCCAGCTCGGTCAACGCCCGGCGCGTCCGGCCGGCCAGCAGGACGCTGCCGCAGGCCTCCGCGAGGTCCAGCGCCCGAGCGAGGGTCCGCCGGGCCCGATCGGCCTCGCCGGTGCGCGACAGGACGACCCCCAACTCGTGCTGGGCCCGGGCCAGCTCGAGCTGGGCCGGGGACCGCTCCAGCACGGCGACGGCCTCGCACAGGAGAGCGGCTCCTTCGGCCCCGCCCGTCACGACGCCGAGGCAGCGCGACGCCACCCCGATCGACCGCGCGGTGCCCCAGCGGTGCGCCAGTTCCAGCTCCTCGGTGGCGAGTCGGAGCGCGTCCTCACGCTGCCCCAGCGCGAGGTGCGCGAACGCCGCCTGCGACCGCCAGGGCGCCCCGGCGAGGTTGGTGACCCGTGCCCGCCGCTCCTGCGCGCCGTACTCCAGCAGGACCGCGAGCGCGGCGGCCGGATTGCCCCGCTCGGCGTGCACCCGGCTGCGGGCGAGGATAATCGGACCCTGCCACGACCAGCCCACCCGGTCGCTGTCGGCGTCCGGGGCCAGTGCCTCCGCCGCCCCCGCCACGTCGCCGCGCTCGATCAGCGACTGGCCCACCTGGTTCATCATCCCCACCCGTACCCGGTGCTCCATGCCCTCCTCGGTCATGGCCGGGTGTCCGAAGTCCGGGGTGAGCGCGAGCTGTCGACCCCGGCGGGCGCTGATCGACAGCCGCCAGGTCAGCGCTGCCGACACCATGAGGAAGGAGCCCCAGCGCCCGCCCACGTCGGCGATCTGGTCGAACCGCGCCGCCGCGTCGTCGAACCGGTCCATGGCCATGAAGGCCAGCCCGGCCAGGCTCACGAGCATCTGCGACTGGTCCGTGCCCGCCAACCCGCCGCGCAGCGCCCGGTCGAGGAGGTCACCGGCAACGGAGGCGCTGGCATCGCCGCTGAGGGCCGAGGCGCACAGCGCGGCCAGCACCGCGCACTCCCCCGGGGTGTCACCGGCCAGTTTGTGGTCCCACAGTCGTCGGGCCCGCAGCCGGGCGGCGGGGAGGGTGGACAGCTGGTCGTAGCCGACCAGCAGCATCTGGGCCTGCAGGTACCACGACACCTCGCGGGCGAGCCCGCCGCCGTCGTCCGCCTCCCGCAGGTCCTCCACCGCGCGGGCGAGCACGTCGACGGCGTCCTCGTGCTGGTGCCCGAGGAACAGCGCGTTGGCGAGCAAGTAGGCCGCCTGGGCCCGGGAGTACGGGTCGGTCAGCGCGTCCAAGGCCTGCACCAGCCGGTGCCGGGCCGCGCCGACGTCGACCTGCAACTCGTCCGCTCCCAACTCCAGCAGCAGCGGGGCACGTTCCTTGACCGACATCGGTTCGCGCAGGGCTCGGCGCAGATAGGTCACGGTGACCTCCGGCGCCCCTCGACCGCGGGTTGCCCGCGCCGCCTCCCGCAGGGCCTCCACCCGCCAGACCTCACCGTTCGGTTCGGCCAGCAGCAGGTGGGCCGCTACCAGGTCTTCGGACGCCCCCTCGCGCCGGAGCAGTTCGGCCGCCTGAGCATGCCCGTCGGCCAACTCCACCGGCCCGACGACGGCTTCGGCGATCGTGGCCCGGACCAGCGGATGGTCGAACTGCGCCACCTCGCCGGGCGCCAGCACACCGATCCGCTGCAACCGGCGGCCGAGCTCCCGGGCCCTCGCCTCGCCCATCCCCGCGAGTTCGGCCACGACCTGCCAGGTGGCACCGTCCCCCAGCACCACCAGGGCGCGGACCAGCAGGCGGACCGGCTCCGGCTCGCCCGCCAGGCGCTTGACCACGGTTCCCGCCAGGATCCGGCCCCGGAACTCCTCCACCACGGACACCTGATCGCCGGCCGGCCTGACCCCGGCGTCGGCCAGCGTACGCAACAGCTCGCGCAGCAACAGCGGATTGCCCCGGGTCGCCTCGGCACAGGCGGCGGCGAACCGTGGATCGGCGTCCCCGCCCAGCCGTGTCCGGACCAGCGAGGCCACGCTGTCGGTGGCGAGGGCCGGCAGCTCGACGGGCCGGCAGTGCGACTGGGCGGCGATCCGCTCCAGCAGCGGCTCGACCTGCGTCCCGCTGTCCGGGCGCGCGGCCAGCACCAGCAGCAGCGGCAGACCGCGCACCCGCCGGGCCAGGTACTCCAGCCACCGCACCGACGGCGCGTCCGCCCAGTGCGCGTCGTCGACCACCAGCGCGAGCGGCCCGTCGTCGGCGACGTGCACCATCAGCCAGTACAGGCTGTGCAGGACACCCGGGGACGCCTCCGGCGACAGCCCCGCTCCCCCGTCGGCGCCGCCCACTCGCAGGGCGTACGAGGCCAACTCCGCCGGGCCCGACAGCAGGCGTTCCCGCCCGGCACGATCGGCCCGGGCCAGCAGCGGTTCGATCAGCTGCCGTAACACCGAGAAGGCGAAGTCCTGCTCCAGCTCGCCGCCGTCGGCCCGCACCACCCGCATCCCACGGGCCTGCTCGGCGGACGCCCAGGCGTTCAGCAGCGAGGTCTTCCCCATCCCCGCGCCGGCACGCACCAGCACCACCGCGCCCTGACCGGCCCGTGCCTCATCGGCCGCACGCTCCACCACCGCGAGCTGTTCGGTCCGGTCGAGCAGCGCGGATCCCTCCCGGCCGCGGGCGGCCGGCGGGTCCACCGGCCGCCCGGGGCGCCCGGCCGCCAGCAGCGCGGCGGTGCCGGCCTCCGCCGGCCCCAGCGCCGACACCAACAGCTCCACCGTGCGGCGCTGCGGGCGCCCACGACGGCCCCGCTCCAGATCCCTGACCGACCGGGCGGACAGGCCGGCCGCCTCGGCGAGCTCCTCCTGGGTCAGCCCGGCCGCCCGGCGGCACTCCCGAAGAATCTCGCCGAACTCCCTCAACGCTCCACCGCCGCACCCGGACAGCGCGAACTCCGCCGTTCGACCAACACACCCTCCCCTGGTGTCCAGACGTCACAACGAGCCCTGCCCCCGGAAGGGCAGGAGCGTTGAGTCACCGCACCCTACCCGCCAGTAGCACATCCAGGCGACCCTCCCGGAGACGTTCGTACGGTGCCCATCCGTCGCCTCGGTGAGCACGGCGACGTGCACGGCGGGATCACGTCGCCGACGAACGGCCGGGGAACTGGGCGGGGGCCGTCGCGGTTGTGGAGGAAACGAGACGCTCGCGCAGGTCGCAGCCGGCTTCGGAGTGTCGGAAGCGACCGCCTGGGGTACGTCGACGGACCCTGATCCCGACCGACCGGATCGCCACGGACGTACCGCACCACTGACAGAGGCACCAGACACACGGGATGGACGGGCAGGTCATCGCCACTCCGGACGGCACGCCGCCGTGGTTCTCCCGGACTCTGCCCGGCCGCACCCGCGACCTGGCCGCCGCCCGCCCCCACGGTGTCGATCGGGCCCGCCTGCCCGGGGAGATCCTGGTACTGACCGACCAGGACGCCGGCGCCACCGTCCGCACCCCGCGCCACCGGCACCACGAACTCTCCCGGCGCCACCAGCAGTACAACCGCGACCACGCCCGCCTCCGGGCCTACGGTGAACCGCGCGCCGAGGAATACTCAGGCCTGTGGATCGGCTCGGGAGGGCATACCTTCCCGGGTGATTGACCGATAGGTCACCGAGCAAGACCGACGTTGCGGCGTCGGCCGGGAAGGCACGTCCTGTGCTCACGGTAGTCAGAGCCGACGGTTCGACGAAGGCGGAGGCCGCATGACCGAGCAGAACGACTCGAGCTCGACCGAGTCCGTCCGCGAGGGGAAGTACGCCCGGGTCGAGCGGGAAAGGCGGTTCCTGCTGGCGGCCCCGCCACGGGCGGCAGCCGCTACCGCCACCCGCCGGATCACCGACCGGTACCTGGTGGGGACGCGCCTTCGCCTGCGACGGGTCGAGCATCTGGACAACGGGACCTGGGAGTTCAAGCTCACCCAGAAGGTTCCCGCCGACCGACCGGGCCCCGTCCAAGGCCTGACCACCAACATCTACCTGACCCGCGCCGAGTACGACCGACTCGCCTCACTCCAAGCCATGGCACTGTCCAAGACCCGCTTCAGCTTCCCGCCCATGGGCATCGACGTCTTCGACCCGCCCCTGCACGGCCTGGTCCTCGCAGAAGCCGAGTTCACCACCGACGAGGAGGCAGCGTCATTCCTCCCACCCCGCAGGATCATCGCCGAGGTGACAGATGACGCCCGCTTCACAGGTGGCAGACTCGTCCGGACCCAGCGGCACGAACTGCTCGGCTGGCTCGCCGAGTACGGGATCACACCAGAATCCATCGCGCTGGATCCCGACGACGCCTGCCCGAGCCACAGGTGTTGACAGTGACTCTCGGCTCCGCACCGACTTCAGCCGCGCCACCATCCTCTTGCCGCCTCCCTCGTCCTGACCAACCAGCGACCAACGGCTCACCAGGGATGACCACCTCCACCACGGTGCTTCACCGACTCGGCGGAACAGCACTTCGTGATCACGGGGTGTTCCGAGGCCGCGCACGGGGAAGCAGTTCCCGACGGGGCGCCGGCGCCGTTCGGAGCCGTGCCAGAACGAGCCCAAGGGGTGGGATATGGCCGACCGGCCAGGCCCGATATCCACGACCGGACCGGTGGATCTCGTGCCGCTCGACGAAGCGGTCGCACTGATCCGCGCGGTCCGGATCGAGGAGGCGCTCGCCGCGCTGGCCCCGGGGCTCACCCCCGGGCAGCGCACTGGACTCGCCGATCACTGCGAACTCGCCCACGCGGCCGTGCTGTTGAGCGCACCCTCGGAACGGGAGCTGCGCGCGGCCATCCGTTCCCGCGGGCTGAGGGTGGGCCCCTGCCGCCCGAGCACGGTGGTGCGTCATCGCCTGGCCGACCGCTACGAAGCGGACCCCGAAGAACTGGACGTGAGCATACTCAGCGCTTCGGTGCCCGGCCCCGGCGGTCAGAGGCGGGAAGTGGAGATCTTCGCCCTGATCGTGCCGGAGGGCTCGCCCGCCCGACGAGTGGCCGGTCCCGAGGCGGCCGAGCGGAACGAGGAACACCTGGCACTGCGGGTGCTCCGGCCCGACCACATCGTCCTCGGCAAGTTGCGTGCCCAACTGACCGGCCCCGGGCGGATGCACCCGGACGGTGGCGGCTACAACGCGCACGAGGACGGTACGGTGCTCTACTTCCGCACCGGTTCCGCCGGCGGGTCGCCACTCTGCCGCCGCCTGGAGCTGTACGCGCCCGGACATCACCCGCACGTCCTGGCGGCCCACCTGGATGCGCGCAACCCGCGGCCCCTGGACGACTTCCCGCTCCAAGCAGGTCGACCCGGGCCGGGCGGCACCCCGACCGCACGGGCGGAGGAGGCATGACCGTCACCACCGCCGACTACCTGGTCCGCCCCGGGCCGCACCCGTCGCACCGGCGCACCCTGCCCGCGTTGCTGGACCGCCAGGCTGCCGCGCTCGGCGACGAGGTAGCGGCCACCGACGGGCAGGACAACCACAGCTGGACCCAGTGGCGGGCGCAGTCCAGTGCGCTGGCCGCAGGTCTGCAGGACCGCGGCATCGGTGCGGGTGACGTGGTGGCCGTCCAACTGCCCAACTGCTGGGAGTTCCTGGTCGTGCACGCGGCCGTCGCCGAACTGGGCGCGGTGTTGCTGCCGCTGCATCTCGCGCTCGGTGCGCGGGAGTCGGCCGCTCTGCTCGAGCGGGCTCGAGCCGCGCTCGTGGTGGCTGTGGCCGGCCGTGAGCCTGCCGGTGCGCGGCAGGTCCTGGCCGTCGGGGCGGGTGACGGGCCCGGGCACCTCCCGGAGTTGGTGAAGCGCTACGCCGGGCGCGGGCCCGCTCCGGTGGAGGTGACGCCGGACTCTCCGCTGATCCTCATGCCGTCCTCCGGTACCACCTCGCGGCGGCCCAAGATCTGCCTGCACAGCCACGGCGGGCTGCTCGCCAACGCCGAGGCGGTGGCTCGGGACGGCCGGGCGGAGCCGAACGACGTGCTGGTCAGCGCCGGCCCGTTCACGCATCTGTTCGGTCTGCTCTCCGTCCATCTGAGCTTGGTCACCGGTGCGCGGCAAGTATTGCTGGAACGCTGGGACCCGGATGCCTTCGCCGAACTCGCCCGGCCGAGCGGGGCAAGTGTGCTGTTCGCCCTCCCCGCGCAGTTGCGCGATCTGGTCAGGCAGGTCGAGCCGGGTGGCCTCGCCCTGCGGGAGGTGCGCACGGGTGGGACCGCCGTTCCCGGCGAGCTGGTTGCCCGGGTGCGCGAGGCACTCGGTGCGCGGGTCGTCGTCCAGTGGGGCATGTCCGAACTCGGCGCCGGCACCTTCACCCGGCCGGACGACCCGGCCGGAACCGTGGCCGAGACCATCGGCCGCCCGGTGTCGGGGGCGCGCGCCAGGGTCGTCGACGCGGACGGTGGGCCGTGTGCCGACGGTGAGACGGGCGAACTCCAGTTCTGCGGCCCGCATCTGTTCCGCGGCTACCTGGACGATCCGCGGGCCACTGCGGCGGCGTTCACCCCGGACGGCTGGCTGCGCACCGGGGACCGCGCCCTGCGCCGACCGGACGGCAACTTCGTCCACCGAGGTCGGAGTGCCGAGCTGATCAACGTCGGCGGGCTGAAGTTCACCGCCTCCGAGGTCGAGACGGAACTCGCCGCTCTCCCGCAGCCGCGGATGCTGGCCGTCGCCGCGCGGACCGACGCCCGGCTCGGCGAGTACCCGGTGCTGCTGGTCGCCCTGCGGGAGGGGACGGCGCTGGACCTGGCCCAGGTGCACGCCCTGCTCACCGACCGCGGCGTCGCCCGCTACAAGTGGCCTCTGGACCTGCTCCTGGTCGACCGGATCCCACTGACTCCCAGCGGAAAGGTGGCCCGGGCGCGGCTCGGTGACCTGCTGGTCGACCCGACGCTGACAGGGCCGGCCTCCCCGGGTGCGTCGCCACCTTTCGAGGCGGTGCTGGCGCTGATCGAGGCGGAGGTGGCCGCCCTCGCCGGACCACCGGCCGGCGACCCGGCCGGTCCTCGGATCCGGTTCCGTGAGCTCGGCCTGGACTCGGCCGGGGCAGTGCGCCTGGCGGTGCGCCTGTCCGAACGGCTCGGGCGGCCGGTGGCGAGCACGGCGGCCTTCGACCACCCCTCACCGCGGGCGCTGGCCCGTTCTCTCAGCGCCACGCCCTCGCCTGCTTCGGAGCCCGTCCCGGTCCCGGCGAACGGTCAGGTCCGGGGCCGGCCGACCGGAGAGGATCCCGTGGTGATCACGGGTATCGGCTGCCGATTCCCCGGAGGAGCGGATTCACCCGAAGCGCTGTGGCGGCTTCTCGACGAGGGGCGCGACACGGTCACCAGCCTTCCCGATGACCGGGACTGGGATCTCGACCGCCTGTACCACCCCCAGCCGGGGCGCCCCGGGCGCACGTACGCCCGCGGTGGCAGCTTCCTCGCCGACGCCGCGGCCTTCGACGCGGCCTTCTTCGGGATCTCGCCCCGTGAGGCCCTGCGGATGGATCCCCAGCAGCGCCTGCTACTGGAAACCGGGTGGGAGGCGCTGGAACGCTCGGGCATCGACCCCACCTCGCTGCCCGGCACCACCGGCGGGGTCTACCTGGGGGTGATGGCCGGCGACTACGCGCCGCGCGTGGGCGAGGCCCCCGAGCTGTACGACGGGCAGATGCTCACCGGGAACGCGCCGAGCGTCGCCTCGGGCCGGCTCGCCTACCAGCTGGGCCTGACCGGCCCCGCCCTCACCGTCGACACCGCCTGCTCGTCCTCCCTGGTGGCGATCCACCTGGCCGTGCGTGCCCTGCGCCAGGGTGAGGTCGACCTCGCGCTGGCCGGCGGAGCCACCGTCATGGGCACGCCCGCCGCCTTCGTCGACTTCGCGCGACAACGGGCGCTCGCTCCCGATGGCCGCTGCAAACCGTTCGCCGCGGCGGCGGACGGCACGGGCTGGGGCGAGGGCGCCGCCGTGATCGTCCTGGAACGGCTGTCCGACGCTCGCGCCAAGGGGCACCCGGTGCTCGCCGTGGTTGCCGGCACCGCTGTCAACCAGGACGGGGCCAGCAACGGGCTGACGGCACCCAGCGGGCCCGCCCAGGAACGGGTCGTCCACCAGGCCCTGGCCGACGCCGGCCTGGAGCCCGGACAGATCGACGCCGTCGAGGCGCACGGCAGCGGAACCCAGTTGGGCGACCGGATCGAAGCCGGTGCGCTGGCCGCCGTCTTCGGCCGGGCCGACCGCACGCCCCAGCGCCCGCTCTGGCTCGGCTCGGTCAAGTCCAACCTCGGCCACACCCAGGCAGCGGCCGGCGTGGCCGGGGTGGTCAAAATCGTCCTCGCGCTACGGCACGGCATGCTGCCGGGCACTCGCCATGTCGACGGGCCGGACCTGCCGCCCGGCCTCGCGGACGACACGCTCAAGCTCCTGCACCAGGCCCGGCCCTGGCCCGCGGGCGACCGGCCGCGCCGCGCCGGCGTCTCGGCCTTCGGCATCAGCGGCACCAATGCCCACATCATCCTCGCCGAACCGCCGCTGCCGCCCGCACCGGCCCGGCCGGAACCCGAGCACCATGCGGACACCGTCGTCCCCTGGCTGCTGTCCGCACACGACCCGCAAGCCCTTCGCGCCACCGCCAGCCGGCTGACGGTGGCGGTCCGCGCCCAGCCCACGGTGGCCCCAGCCGCGGTGGGGCAGGCACTTCTCCGATCCCGCCCGACCCTGCGTCACCGGGCAGTGGTCGTCGGTTCCCGCCGGGAGGCACTGCTGGCTGGGTTGGACGCCGTGGCAGCGGGGCTCTGGGCACCGGACACCGTCTGCGGACACGCCGACGAGCCCGGCCGCACGGTGTTCGTCTTCCCCGGGCAGGGGGCCCAATGGCGCGGCATGGCTGCTGACCTGGCCGACTCCTTTCCGGAGTTCACCCGCTCCGTCAGGGCCTGCGAGGTCGCGCTCGCCCCGCACGTCGACTGGTCCCTGGCGGCACTCCTGCGCGACGCGGACGGCTCTCCCCCGCTGGAGCGCCCGGACGTCGCGCAGCCCGCGCTGTTCGCGGTCATGGTCTCGCTGGCGGAGCTGTGGCGCTCGTACGGCGTCCAACCGGACGCGGTGGTCGGCCACAGCCAGGGCGAGATCGCGGCCGGCCACGTGTGCGGAGCCCTCTCCCTCGACGACGCGGCCCGGTTGGTCGCCGTCCGCGCCCGCGAGGTCCGGCGATTGGCTCCCGGGACGATGGCCGCGGTGGCGCTATCGGAGGACGAGCTGGCCGCGAGGCTGGCCGGCCGCCGCGGCATCACCGTGGCGGCCCGCAACTCGCCCCGCTCCGCCGTCGTCGCCGGGGACGTCCCGGCCGTCGAACGCCTGGTCGCCGACCTCACCGGCCAGGGCGTACGGGCCCGGCTGCTGCCGGTCGGCTACGCCTCGCACTCCGCCCACGTCGAACCGCTGGCCGACACCCTGCTCGACGCCCTGGGGGGCACCCGCACCGCTCCCGCCACCGTGCCGTTCTACTCAACGGTCGCGCCCGGCCTGCTGGACACCAGGCGTCTGGACCCCCGGTACTGGTACCGCAACCTGCGGGAACCGGTGCGCTTCGCCGACACCGTCCGCGCCCTCCTCGACAGCGGCCACCGGCTCTTCGTCGAGGTCAGCCCGCACCCCGTGCTCACCCAGGCGGTGGCGGAGACCGCGGAGGCAGCGGGCGTACCGGCCAGCGCTGTCCCCACTCTGCTCCGCGGTGAGCCCGGCCCGCGCCGCTTCCTGCTCTCGGCCGCCGAAGTCCACGTGAGCGGCGGATCGGTGGGCTGGGAAGCAGCCCTGCGTGACGCGCCGCCAGACCGGGTGGAACTGCCGACCTACCCGTTCCAGCGCCGGCGCTACTGGCTCACCAGCGCGCGGCCCGCCGATCCCCCAGCATCTGCCGAACCCGAACCCGACCTCCGCACCACCGGCGCGGACCTGCTGACCCGGGTCCTGGCTCACACGGCGGCCGTCCTCGGTCACCCTGCGGACGCGGAGCTGCCGACCGACGCGACCTTCACGGAGCTCGGCGCCAGCTCGATGGCGGCCGTCGAACTGCGCGCCCGCCTCACCCGGGACCTCGGCCTGCCCCTGCGCGCAACCGCTGTCTTCGACCACCCCACACCGCGCCGCCTCACCGACCACCTGGCCCAGCGACTCCGGAATCGACCCGACCATCCACCCGCGGACGGCGCCGAACTCCTGGACGGCTTGGACGCCCTGTACCGCGAAGCCTGCCGCACCGGCCGCAACGCGGCCGCCCTCGCCCTGCTCCAGGCGACCGCGGCACTGCGCCCGACCTTCGGCCGCGACGAAGCGGCCGCGCAGGCGTCCCACGTCATGCCCTTCGCCGGCGATGCGTCCCACGCCACCTCCCCGGACCTACCGGTGCTGCTCTGCCTCCCCTCCGTGCTCCCCACCGGTGGCCCCCACGAGTACACGGAACTCGCCCGGCACTGCCGGGGGCTGCGCACCGCGGCCCTGCCGCTGCCCGGCTTCGCCGCGGCCGAGGCCCTGCCCGCCGACCTCGCGGCACTCACCATGGCCCACGCCGAAAGCCTGCGGCAGTACTCCGCTCGAGCTCCGGTCCTGCTGTGCGGGCACTCCTCGGGCGGACTACTCGCCCACGCCCTGGCCCACCGCCTGGAGCAACTGGGCCACCCGGCGCACGGCCTGGTCCTGATCGACACCCCGTGGCCCGACACCGCCTTCCACACCGAAACCGTCCCGGCCGTGCTCGCCCTGCTCGCGTCCCGCCCCGGCCCGCTGACCACCGAGCCGGTCGGCACCGGCCGGCTCAGCGCGACCGGCGGTTACCTGCGCCTGCTCGAACACTTCGTCCCCGAGTCGCTGGCCACCCCGACGTTGCTGGTCCGGGCCGTCCAACCGCTGCCCGGTGTCGGCCACCTGGCCCGCTGGAACCTGCCGCACACCACCGCCGAAGCCCCGGGCGACCACTTCACCACCATGACCGAGCACGCGCCCGCCCTGACTCGGGTGATCGAGTCCTGGGCCGCTGCCACGCTCGGCGCCCCACCCCGCCTCGAGGAGCCGCAGCCGTGACCGCTCGCACCCACCGCCAAGCCATCGCCGCGTTGTTGCGCGTGCGCGACGCGGACCGGACGACCTCGCCCTACCCGGCGCTGCGCCGGCTCACCGAGGAACTCGGGGCGGGCCGCCCCATGCTCGGCGACCAGCCACGGCTCCGCGGCCTGCTCGAACTCACCGCCGCCGCCGACCCCCGACTCTTCCACGTCATGTTCCTGCACCACTGCATGACCATCGGCCCCGCCCTCGACTACGGCGCACACCCCGCCGACGTCGACGCGCTCACCACCGGCGCCTCCGTCGGCGCCGCGCTGATGACCGAGCTCGGACGCGGCAACAGCAGCGCGGCCATCCGCACCGAGGCCGTCCTCGACCGTGCCAGCGGCGAGTTCGTCCTGCACTCACCGGAGCCGGGCGCCGCCAAGTACCCGCCCAACGTGGGCGAGCACGGCGTGCCGCGGCTCGCGATCGTCAGCGCCCGGCTGCGGGTCGACGGCACCGACCGGGGCGTCTTCCTCTTCCTGGTCGAACTCCGTGACGCGCACCGGACCGCACCGGGCGTCACCATCCGCCCGCACCCCCCGACCTCCCTGCTGCCACTGGACTACGCCACCGTCCGCTTCGACCAGGTCCGGATCCCCCGCCACCGCTGGCTCGCCGACGGCGCCGAACTCACGCCCGACGGCGGCTTCCATGACCCGGCCGGCGGCCCCGAGGAGCGGACCCGGCGCAGCCTGGGAATGAGCCGCTTCGCCTGGGGCGCCGTCACCGCCGGCCTGGCCGCCGCCGCCCGAGCCGCCGTCGCCCTGACGCTCCCGCACGCCCTGCGGCGCCCCACCGCCGACCGCGACGGCGGCGAGCGGACCGCCCTGGACCGCGCCGACCAGCAGCGCCTGCTCTTCGGTGCGGCGTCGGACGCGTACACCGCCGGCGTGCTCGCCCGCCGGGTGACCGGCGCCTGCTGGGACGTACCCCCCGGTGGCGGACGTGGCAGCGGGCCGGCCCCCGAGGTGATGCGCACCCTCGCGCTCGCCAAGGCGGTCATCGCCCGGCTCGCCGACCGAGCGGTGGCGAGGTGCCGCTCGGCGACCGGCGCGATCGGCTTCTTCTCGGAGAACCGGCTCGTCGACTACCAAGCGCTGACCGCGGCCTTCCACTCGGCCGGCGGCGACAACCGGTTGATCATGCTGGACGCCGCCCGGTCCCTGGTGGCGCAGGCCCCACCACCCGAGGATCCGGCGCCGGTCCCGGACGAGGACGGCCTCGGCCTCCTGTTCCTCGCGCACGAGCGCCTGCTGAACTCCGAGTTGACAGTCCGTCTGGCGAAGGCCGCCGCCAGCGGCGCTGACCCGGCCGAAGCCTGGGACGACCAGTCCCGCCTGGCACGAGCCCTCGCCGCCGCTCACACCACCCGCGTCACCACCGAGACCCTGGGCCTCCACGAGGCCGACGACCCCGTGGCGGCCGCCCTGCTGCGGGCCGCCCGCCTGGAGCGGGTCGTCGCGGGACCGGCCCGCTACCTGATGACCGGGCTGGTAACACCGCCTCAGGTCAACGCCTGGTCCGCGGCCCTGGACGGAATCCACCGGTGGCTGCACCCGCGGGCCGCGGAGGTGGTGGACCTGATGGACATCCCGCCCGCCCTCCTCGCCAGCCCCATCGCCGATCCTGACTACGTCGCGGCGCTCAGCGAGGGGTGAGGTCCGGCAACCCCGCGAAGCCGATCGCCCGGGTGATGGCAGCCTCGGCGGGTGCGCCGACTGTCATGAGCGGCGGTCCTGCGGCCAACCCTGGGCGTCGAACACGGCGATGGGGTCCAGGTAGTCGCGCCAGTGCGTCACCTTGCGGTCCTTGACGGTCACGACGGAGACGAAGTGGTTGTCGCACGGCCGCCCCGTCCGGACCGACGTGCCGTGCACTTGGTACTCCAGGACGACCACCGAGGTCTCGGGGTCCCGGTGGACGCGGAGGTTGTCCGCGCCGCGCAGCTTCACGTAGTCGCCGTAGTCGCCGTACAGGTCGATGATCCCCTGGCGTCCCTCGACCCGCCGGGGGTACCCCGGCACGGTGATCACGTACTCGAAGACCACGTCCTCGGCCAGCAGGTCGTAGTAGTCCTCCCCGTCGACCAGGCCGTCCAGTCCCTCCTTGATGATGCGGAAGAACGGGCTGTTCGCCCCGACCAGGGGAGCGTCCTCGTCAACGGTCCTGCTCACTTCGCCTCCGAGGTCCAGGCGTGGGCGTTGCACTCGGCGACTCGCGGAAGGTGGTGGCGGGCCGGCCGGTGACCGGGAGGTGGTCGTAGGCGAAGTTCTGCATCACCCACGCGGGGCGCAGGACCGAGTGCGTGATGCCGTGGCGGGAGGCCAGCTCGGCCTCGACGGCCGCGATGTCGATCCCCGCCGGCGCCCGGTCGGCGTTGTGGACGCTCAGGTAGGTGACGTGGCGCACGCCGGCCAGGGCGTCCGCGTGGGTGGCCGGGTCGTCCCAGTCGAACCGGACGTCGGCTCCGCCACGCGCCGCGGTGCGGGGGGGCGATTCCGCGCTGGGCGAGGCGGTCCGCCAGCAGCGAGCCGGTCCGGCCGGTGCCGCCGAGAACGAGCGCAATGGGTGCTTCGTTGTTCATGGCTCCATACTCGAGGGCCTGGGCGAGACGATGGTGATGACCCTCTCGGCGGCCGACGACGATCCCCTGCGCGACGTGATCACCCTGCTCTCCCGCGAGCTGGTCCGGACCGAACTCGCCCAGCAGATCGTCCTGGACCGCCTCCTGGACCTGCTTCTCGTCCTGGCCATCCGCAGCGACTTCCGCCGCAGCACGAGCGCACCACGCTGGTACCGGGCATCCGCGGACCCGCGACTGGGCGCCGCGCTGCAAGCCGTGCACGAGAACGCGGCCCACCCGTGGACGGTCCCCGAACTCGCCGGGATCAGCGGCCTGTCCCGGGCCGCCTTCGCGCGGCTGTTCAGGGAAGCACTCGGCCAGGCCCCCAAGCAGTACCTGACCGAATGGCGCATGACCATCGCCCGCGACCACCTGCGCGCCGACGATCTCACCCTGCCCCAGATCGCCGACGCCGTCGGCTACGGCTCGTCCTTCGCGTTCGCCGCCGCCTTCCGCCGCCACCACGGAGAACCACCCGGCGCCTGGCGGCAGAGGGAACGAGCGGCCGCGGAGAGGCGACTGCTGACCACGCACCACGGCTCGTGAGCAGCGCCATGCGCTGGTTCCAGCCCCTCGATCATCTCCGGGTCGCGACCGCCGTCCGGGTCGCCGACATCCGGACCGGCGGGCGGCGCCAGGGGATCCCCGGTCAGTGCGGCCCGCACGTGGCGCCGTTCGTTCCAGATCCGTGTCCGGCCGAGGAGTTCGTGGCGGCGGGTCCGCACCCAGCGCCCCGTGATGGCGTTCACGCGCGGCATGCGGATGCCGGAGAGCACGACCTGGCTGCCGGCGTCGCCCAGGACCTGGTCGAAGTGGGCTGGGAACTTCGCCTCCCGGTCACGGAATCAGGTACTTGACGGTGCTCCCGGGGCGGGCTGCCGTTCCGTCTGTCGGCCTGGGCCGGGCTGGTGGGGCCGGCACCGCTCATCCGGCCGACGGTGCCGGCCGGCCCAGCGGGCGGTCCCGGTGCGGGCAGCCGGCGGCGGGGCAACCGGCTGCGCCACCGGTGCCCCGCCGCTGCCGCTGCTCGTGCCGCCCGGTGCCTCGGCGGCGTCTCCGGGCTGTTTCCGTGGCCTCAGTTGGCGGGGGTCACAGAGCCGCCAGGGCTGCCTCCAGGTCGTCCAGGCCCAGGGAGCCCTGCCGTAGGGCCTTCATGTGCCACCGCTTGAGGTCGAAGTCGGCGCCCAGCCTGCGGCGGGCCGCCTCGCGGCCGGCCAGCCAGGCGCGTTCGCCGAGCTTGTAGCCGATGGCCTGGCCGGGTCGGCCGAGGTAGCGGACGATTTCGCTCTCCAGGGCGGCTTGCGCCATGCCGGCGTAGTCGGCCATGAAGGCGGTGGCCAGCTCCGGGGTCCAGCGCTCGCCCGGGTGGAAGGGGGAGCCGGCCGGGATGACGCTCTCCAGGTGCATGCCGATGTCGATGATGACGCGGACGATGCGCATCATCTGCTTGCCGAGGTAGCCGAGTCGGTGTCCGGGGTCGGTGAGGAAGCCGAGCTCGTCCATCAGACGCTCCGCGTACAGGGCCCAGCCCTCCACGTTGGCGCTGATCTTGCCGAGGGTGACCTGGTAGCGGGACAGCCGCTCGGCCGCGGCGGTCCAGGAGGCGATCTGCAGGTGGTGACCGGGAACGCCCTCGTGGTACCAGGTGCTGACCAGGCGCCAGGTGCGGAACCGCTCCTCGGCGTCGCCGTTGGCCAGCGGCAGGTGGGTCCGGCCCGGGCGGCTGAAGTCGAGGCTCGGGCCGCTGTAGTAGGGCGCGGCCGCGCTGCCGGCCGGGGCTATCCGGGTCTCGACCTGGCGCAGCGGGCCTGTGATGTCGAAGTGGTGCCCGTCGAGCGCCTCTATCGCGTCGTTGGTGAGCTGCTGCAGCCAGGCGCGCATCTGCTCGGCGCCCTGCACGGTGTGTCCGTGCGCGTCCAGGTGGGCCCGGGCCTGCTGGACGGTGGCGCCCGGCAGCACCCGTTCGGCCTCCGTGCGCAGTTCTGCCCAGAGGCGGTGGAACTCCTCCCACGCCCAGCCGTAGGCCTCGTCCAGATCCAGGTCGGCGCCGGTGAACTGGCGGGCCGTGAGCTGGTAGCGCTCGCGGCCGACGGCATCCGGCGTGCCCTGCGCGGCGGGCCGGTAGCTGTCGCGGAGCCAGTCCCGGAAGGCGGCCACCGCGGCGGTCGCCTCGCTCGCGGCCGCGCCCAGTTCGGACTGGAGCCGCCGCGGCGCGGGGGCGACGAACTCGGTGAACCATCCGCGGCCGCCGTCTGCCTCCCCGGTCCACGCGGTGAGCTGCGTACAGAGTACGTCGGCCTGCCGGGGCGCGGCGAGCAGCTTGCGGCTGACGCCCTCGGTCAGCGTGGCCCGGTAACCGTCCAGCGCGGTGGGCAGGTTCCGCAGTCGGCCGAGGACCGGTGGCCAGTCCTCGTCGGCGGCGGTGGGCATCATCGTGAAGATGCTCCGGAGCTGGTGCACCGGCGCGTGCAGGTTCCGCACGCTCCGGAAGTTCTCACCGGCCTCGTGCACCCGCACCTCGGCGTCAAGCCGCCCCCGCAGCAGCCGCGCACACGCGAGCTCCGCCGGATCCCCGTCGGGTCCGGCCTCGGGGAGGGCGTCGAGCCGCGCCAACGCTCCCCGTGCGAGCCCGACGAGTTCCTCGATCCCGTCCGGCGACAGGTCGGGCATCCGGTGGTCGCCCGGAGCCAGGCCCAGGAACGTGGAAGTGACGGGATCGTGTGCGGCCACCCGGGCCACATAGTCGTCGGCTATCTGTCGTGGAGTCATCAAGTCGTCTTCCATGTCATCCTTCTCGCTCACCGGCCTCGGACGGTCAGAAGAATTCCCTTCGGCGGAGACCGGTACCGGGGGTTTCGGAATCGACGCGGTGGGTGTGGCGGGTGCGGTGGCCGCCTTGCACCTCCCGCGTTGAACCGGGCGTGCACTGTCACCGCCGAACAGCGCGGTCAACCGGAAGCGCTCGGCGTAAGCAGTGGTTCACCCGGGGGCATGGCGGCATCCTCTTGCGATCAACTGGCAGGCGCGGCGGCGGAGTCGGACAGCACGGTTGGGGGTCGTCCCGCAGATCTGACTCCGAGTCCACGCCTGCGAGTGCGGGCCCCTCGGCCGACCCGCACCGAATCTCCACGACACCGTGGGCCGCACCCCCGAGGTTCGGCGCCGCCGCTCGACGCCCGGCTACAGGGCGCGGGGGCGTGCCCCGCGGGCCAGCGCGTGCCGCATCCGGCCCCGGGCCGGGCGCCCGGCCAGGACCGCCCGGAACCGCCGGTATTCGCGCAGCTCGTGCAGGAGCCGCAGCTCACCCGTGTCGGGCGCGGGCGGGGCCGACTGGCCGAGCAGACGGGCACGGTAGGTGTCCAGCAGGTACTGCTGGGTGACGCTCATGAGGGATCACATTCTCAGGACGTGGATGGTCGGGCCCGGGCTTCCGCGGCTGCCCCGGTGACCCCCAGCCTGCGCCAGCGCGGCATGGAAAGTCCCGTCGTTTGACGGCATCCGTCAAACGGCGACGGCGTTGCCGGTGGGCCGGTGCAGCATGGATGCATGAGCGTGCGCATCGACATCGCGGGGTTGCGGCCGGAGAAGGTCGCCGCCGTGCCCTCCCCACTGGCCGAGCTCGGCATGGCGCTGCACGCGCTGGCCGAGCCCGGGCACCACCCGGGGCTGCAGGGCTGGGCGACCGGCGTGACCGCCCGCCTCGGCTCACATCTGGCCGACCGGATGTGCGAGGTCGACTTCCTGTGGCGCACGACCTTCTCCGACCTGTTCCTGCCGTACGCGGGCATCCCCGGCGGGACGACCCATCCCGGAACCACACTCGGCGAGGAACTCGACCTCCTGGACAAGCTGACGGACGAGCAGTTCGTCGACGCGGCGCTGGAGTTCAACTGCGCGATGCCCTACGGCGAGCCGGGCTCCGGGCCGCTCGACGACCCCGCCCAGCGCCGTCGCGCACTGGAGCTGGCCACGATGCGCGGGCCCCGGCAGATGCGCTTCAGCGACCGGCTGCTGACCGACCCGCCCCAGATCCGGCACTGGCTGCGGCAGCTCCTGGAAGACTGCGAGGAGGCGTTCTTCGCCGAGACCTGGTCCCGGCTGCGCCACCAGCTCGAGGCCGACGCGCGCCACAGGACGGAGCTGCTGCGCCGCAAGGGGGTGGCCGAGGCGCTCACCTCCCTGTCACCGGCCGTCACCCTGGACGAGGCGGCCGCCCAGATCACGGTCGACAAGGTCGGCGCCGGCCGTACGGCCACGGCGGACGGCGGCCTGCTGCTCGTACCGACCAGCCTGGGCTGGCCGCACCTGCTGGTGCTGCACCGCGACGGCTGGCAGCCGGTGGTGCACTACCCGATCGGCTCACCCGAACTCGCGACGCCGCCCTCCGTCGAGCAGCTCACCCTGCGCATGACCGCCCTGTCCCACCCCGTCCGCATGCGCCTGTGCCGCAACCTGGCCCGCGGCGCGTGCACCACGAGCGAACTGGCCCAGATCCACGGCCTGACCGCCCCGGAGATATCCCGACACCTGAGCGTCCTGAAGGAGGCGGGCCTGGTGACCACGCGCCGCCGCGGGCGGTACGCGCTGCACCAGCTGGACGTCACGGTCGTCGCCCGCCTGGGCAGCGACTTCCTGGAGGGCATACTCCGCTGACCGGGCCGCCCGCCGCGGCCCGACCCCCGCTTGTCCCGGCCACGTCCGCAGACAGCGCGGCACAGGTTCCCCGGAGACGCGCACGTCGCCGGCCCCGGCGGGCCCCGACTCGTCACCGCACCGCCCGCGGAGGTGGGGTCTGCGATCGTGCACGTGGACCGTGGCCCCGGCCCACTCATCGGGAGCGAGCCCCGGTCGGCTGCTTGGTTGGTCCGCTCCCGCAACCGAACTGTTGCTCCTCCTACGCCGTATCGGGATTACCCGGCAGCAGGTTCGCGCCACACGATGGAACAGGCGTGTGACCGACGGGAGGGGGTGCCGGGCATGAACGAACGCCGTTGGGGCCGACGGGTGCTCGTGCTGATGCTGGCACTCGTCGCGGTGGCGGGGCTGGCCTACTTGGGGCTGGTGTGGATCCGACCAGTTGAGCCACCGGATGTCGCGGCACAGGCGAACCGACCCAGTGTTCTGGCCGCCAGGCGGCGAGCAACCGAGCTGATCGGGACTCAACTCCCTCAGCTGAAAGCGCGGACAGCTTGGGGCGATCAACTCACCTCCACGTCCGACGCCTGCTCTTCCCAACGCCTGGACGGGCCCGGGTTTGGGCGGGGGGACTGGACACCGGTCACCTGCGAGCAGCACGTCACGCTCTACCTCGGGTTCGACGGCGACCTCCGGAATCGGTTGGCCAGCCTCGACCAAGTGATCGACACGCTGGGCTGGCACGTGGTCGGGGCGCCCATCACCGGGCTGACCGCAGAGGACCAGCAGCTCGCCGCCAACGCCCCCGGGGCGATGGCGACTCCAACAGCACCCGTCTCTCTCGGTCTGACGTATGCCAAGCAGGGTGTGCGGGCCAGCCTGGGGGTTTCGGTGTGCCAGGCCCCTGCGCTCCCGCCTCAGATCACCGAGCCAACCGTCAATGCCCCGCCCGGCACACCGTTCCAGATCGCCCACTACGAGCGCACGACCCTCGTGACCTGGCAGCCCCTGAACGAGGAGCAGTTCTCCCAACTACGGGCACACCAGTACACGGTCGCACTCGCCTTCAGAACCACCTACTGCAGGGAGGACGCCCCCACACCGCCCTCCGTCAGGGGAAGCACCAGGTGTGAGTGAGACCGTGTTCTTGGTCGTCATCCCGATCCGCGCCGGTGACTACCAGCTTCAACGGATGACACATCACCCACCTGAGCAACTCACGCGACGGTCAACGAGAACGTCGAAAGTCGGGGTGCCCTCCCCCGAACGACGGCCCCGGCAGGACCATCTGGGCCGAGATCGCGGTGTGACCGCCTCGGGCGGCGGCTCCGCAACAGCTACCGCCAGGCTCCTCGCACCGGACGAAGCTGCGCGGCGATCAGTTGGTCGAGCGGTCAGCCGTCAGCCGTCAGCCTAGTGTCCTGCGCCGGGAATTCGATCAAGATATGCGGCGACGCGTTGAAGGATCTCGTCGGCATCCTTCGTCCAGACGAAGGGCTTCGGGTTGTCGTTCCACTGGGCGATCCAGGCCCGGATGTCCCGTTCGAGGGCCTGGAGGTTCTTGTGGACTCCGCGTCGTATCTTCTTGTCCGTCAGCAGGCCGAACCACCGCTCGACCTGGTTGAGCCAGGACGAGTAGGTGGGTGTGAAGTGCATGTGGAAACGAGGATGGGCCTCCAGCCACTTGCGGACCGCCGGCGCCTTGTGGGTGCTGTAGAAGCCCCTATGTTGTGTCAAGCTGCGGTTGCGGGCCTGGTGAGTGCTGCTGTCGGCTGGATGTGGTGGTAGAGCTCGCGGGCGACGTATCGCTTGAGGCAGCGGATGATCTCCCGCTTCGAGAGGCCCTGAGCGGTGCGTCGCCGCAGGTAGGCCTGGGTGCGTTCGTCCCAGCGGATGCGGGTCATCACGATGCGGTAGAGGGCGGCGTTGGCCTGCCGGTTGCCGCCTCGGTTCAGGCGTCGGCGCTGGGTCTTGCCGGAGGACTGCTCGACCGGGCTGACTCCACACAGTGCGGCGAAGGCCGCCTCGTCGGTGAGTCGGTCGGGGTTGTCACCTGCGGCGATGAGCAGGACGGCGGCGCTGTCCGGACCGACACCGACGAGCTCGAGCAGCTGCGGTCGGCAGGCACGGACTGCCTTGGTGGTACGGCGGGTGAGCTCTCTGGCCTCCTCGGACAGGTGCTGGATCCGCCGGGCGAGCAGGCGCATCGTGAAGACGGCCTGGTCACTGTCATCGGCCAGGTCCGCGCACGTAGCGATCAGGGCCGTGTTGGTCAGCCCAGCGAGCGATTCGCGAAGCTCGGGGTCCACGGCGAGGAGGACGGCCTTGAGCTGGTTCATGGCCTGGGTGCGGGCCTTGACGGCCGACTCCTTGGCCAGTCGAAGGATGCGCATGTCGGCCGCGGGCCCGTCCGCGGTCTTCGGCGTGGTGGTGGCCCGTCCCGACAGGACCGCGCGGGCCGCGGCGTCCGCGTCGACCGCGTCGGTCTTGCCACGCTTGCGCCGGGTGGCACGGTCGGGCTGGTTGATCTCTATGACGTCGATGCCCTCGCGGTGCAGGACTCGTGTCAGCGCGGCCCCGTAGGATCCGGTGCACTCGACTCCGGCACGGTTCAGAGTGCCGAAAGACCTTTCCCAGGCGAGAAGTTGGCGGTAGCCCGAGGCCGTGGCGGGGAACTCCTGGTGGGCGAGTGAGGCGCCCAGTGTGGTGATCACCGCGGCGACGTGGACATCCTTGTGGGTGTCGACCCCGAGCACCACCTCTTCTCCGGCGGAGGGCTGCTGCGCGGGCAGGGTCGACTGGGGCATCCTGGTGACGGTCACAGGGCTCCTTGGACTGGGGCTGGTGGCCGATACCGGTCCGGTGGACGGTCAGAACTGTGACGGTGCTTTGTGCCGCAAAGCCCCTATCGGGACACGTCCACCGGGCCGACGCCGGCGAGTGCCACAGGGGACCGGAAGCCGACAGATCTACACCAGGGCAGCTGCGGCCAGTTGTCGCACGGGTCAGGCTCCGGCCCCCTGCGGCACCCCATGATCCTCACAGTTGTCACAGATCAGATGGACGTCGAGGCCGGCGGGGACCTCCTTGTCCAGCTTGGCGAGGAACTTCTCGAACTCCGCTGCCCGGTGGCGACGGTGGATGGAGCTGATCACCTCGCCGGTGGCGACGTCCAGGGCGGCGAACAGGGTGGTGATGCCGTGACGGACGTAGTCGTGAGTGCGACGCTCGGGCATCCCCGGCATCATCGGCAGCACTGGCGCCGAGCGGTCCAGCGCCTGGATCTGGGACTTCTCGTCCACGCACAGGACCAGCGCCTTCTCCGGCGGGTCGAGGTAGAGGCCCACGATGTCGCGGACCTTGTCGATGAACTGCGGGTCGTTGGACAGTTTGAAGGTGTCCACCTGGTGCGGCTTGAGTCCGAACGTCCGCCAGATGCGCCCCACGGTGGACTTGCTCAGCCCGCTCTCGGACGCCATGGACGCCCGCGACCAGTGCGTGGCGTCCTTCGGGGTGCGCTCCAGGGTGGCGACGACGACCGACTCCACTTGCTCATCGGAGATCTTCCGGGGAGCACCGGGGCGCGGCTCGTCGGCCAGGCCGTCGAGGCGGGACTCCAGGAAGCGGCGGCGCCACTTGCCCACCGTCTGTGGCCAGACGCCGAGTTCGGCGGCCACCTGCTGGTTCGACTTCCCCTCCGCGCAGCCCAGCACGATCCGGCACCGCTGGGCCAAGGCCTGGGCCGAGGTCGCCCGCCGCGACCAGCGCACCAGCGTCTCGCGCTCGTCGTCGGTCAACGTCACCTCGGCCACCGGCCGTCCCATACGCGCCACGCAGGCAAGGCTACACATATTTATCGAACTTCAGGCGCAGGACACTAGAGGGGTTCCGCGAGCCGGGCAGGCCCCGCGCTGCTCCCGAACTCGCCGCCGCACGACCAGCCGTATCCTAGACGAGTTGTGACAACCGATCAGCAGGTCGGGCCGTCCGCCCATGTCCGATGAGCTCCGCGGCCTGATCATCCGGCTCGCACCGAGAGCTCCCGACCGGGCTGCCGCCGGGTGCACGGCGAGCCACCTGGCGTGGCTCCAGCTACGCGGATCCACCATCTGGATGCGCAGCCTCGACCCGGGCCGCGGTAGCGGCGCCCGATGGGCGGACCGGGCGCCGCTGCCGCTCACCTTCAGGCCGGTGAGGCGACCGTCCGGCCAAGGTGCCGGGCGAAGAACCGGACCGCGCTGTCGGCCTCGAACCTGGGCAGTTCAAAGTGCTTGCCCGCGTTGGCGTGCAAGGTCTTCTCCTTCGAGGCGAAGGCGTCGAACAGCGCGAGGCTGCCCTCGCGCGGGATGCGCTCGTTGTCCCATTGCATGTCGAACTCGATCGGGATGGTGATGTGCTTCGCCGTCTCGATCAGGGCATCGGGCCACATCATGCCGAAGACCGCGGCCGTGATCCTGGGCTCGATCGCCACCAGCGGCACCCCGATCGCGGTGCCCAGGCCGATGCCGGAGTAGCCCACCGGCCCATCGGCGCCGATCTCCGGAAGGTCCCGAAGGGCGTCCAGGGTCGCCTGCCACTCGGGCACGGCGAGCTCCGCCAGGCGGGCGTTGTAACGGACGACGATCGGCCCTTCCGGCTCGCCCGCCGCCTGCGCCTTGCGCAGCTCGGCGATCTCCTGCTCGTCGTGGGCGGTGCGCGGCCGGTCGCCGTGACCGGGCGCGTCGATGACGGCGACGTGGAAGCCGCAGCCGGTCACGAGGCGCTGTGCCCGGCCCGCCATCGCCGGATGCTTCTTGTGGTTGCCGCCGCCGTGGCCCATCAGGACCAGGGGCGCGCGATCGGTTGCGCTGGAGGCCGGCGACCAGAGAACGCCGGGGACCTCGCCCACGGTGAAGTCGCGCTCCACCATGCCGTTCGACGACGACTCAGCGGTGAAATGCAGAGAGTGCACAGGTGTTGCCTTTCGGGAGTGCCTTGTTGTCGAGGCGCTCCCGGCGACACCTACGTCAATCGCCGGCCGTGACCGAAAGGGGGAGCACCCACGTCGATACAGCGTTCATGGGTCTCACCTCCTCGGGCGGCGTCACGGTCAACTGCAAGGTACCAGCCTGATCATCATCCCTCCAACCCATTTCCCCACCACTGATCAGCCAGGCTGCTGCTTGCCCGGCCGTAGGCCGAAAAGCCCGGGCCGGGTCAGCCGGCGAACCCCGACACCGCCGGACCGGACTCGTACGCGATCACCACCGCGTGGATCCGGTGCTACGCACCGAGTTTGGTCAGCACGTTCCCGACGTGCGTCTTCACCGTCCCCAGGGTCATCCTGAGCGACTCCGCGACTTCCGGGTTGGACGGGCCCGTGAGCCATCAACCGCAGCACCTCGGGTGGTGGCGGCCGGATCCTCACGGCGCCCTTGCCAGCCCTCCCGGTTTCAGCCGGCGTTGGAAACGGGGTTCACGGCGACGCGGTCCAGGAACTCCAGGAGGAGTGTGCGGAAGGCCGCGGGTTGTTCCAGCGGTGCGAGATGGCCCGCGTCGGGGATGATCACGGGGTCGCCCGAGTCGAGGTCTCGGGCCAGGTCCTCGCCTCCGCGGAAGAAGTCGGGCATGTCGTGCTCGCCGACGCCCACCAGCGCCGGGATGGCGAGATCACGCAGTGCGGCCGTGTCCTTGCCGAGCGGGTCTTCGGCTTGGGTCGGCTCGCCGTGGGCGAGGTGCGACTCCAGCTGGTGGCGCAGCATGCGGGCCGCGTGGGCCTTCACTTCGTGGTCCGCGTGTTCGGAGGTCCACGCTTCGACCCCTGCTTGTACGGCCGCGTCGATGTCACGGGCTTCGAGTGCGGTTCGTTCACGGTCCCAGGCGGCCTGGAGACACGCGGAGGGTTCCTGGTCGTGGGGTCGGTAGCCCACCAGGATCAGGCCCTCGACCCGGTCGCCGGCCGTCGCCGCCACCTGGAGTGACACCAGCGCGCCGAGCGAGTTCCCGGCCAGCACGAAGCGGTCGACCCCTAGGTGGTCGAGCGTGTCGAGGACGTCCGTCCAGGGTGCGACCTCGCGCTCGTCGTGCACGACTGCTTCACCCCAGCCGGGCAGGTCCAGGGCGATCACGCGCAGGCCGGCCTCCGCGAGCAGGGGCAGGTGCGCGCTCCACATGGTCCGGTCCGTTGGCCGGGCGTGGAGCAGCACCACGGTCCTTCCGTCGCCTGCCTGATCAGCGGGCAGCAACATCGATGAAGTCCTTCCGGAAGATGGTGAACACCGGGAGTCGGCCTCGCGGTGGGAGAGGGCTTTCATGCGGCGCCGGTGAGTTCGTCGATCTCCTGGGTGCTCAGGGCCAGCCGTGCTGCCGCGATGTTGTCCTCGAGGTGGGCGACCTTGGACGTGCCGGGGATGGGCAGCATGACGTCGGAGCGGGCGAGCAGCCAGGCGAGTGCGACCTGGGAGGGGGTGGACCGGTGTGCGGAGGCGATGCGGTCGACCGGTCCGCCCGGCCTGGTGAGTTCGCCGGCGCCCACCGGCGCCCAGGGGATGAAGCCGATGCCTTCGCGGGTGCAGTAGTCGAGGACGTCGGCGGAGGTGCGGTCGGTGAGGTTGTAGCGGTTCTGGACCGTGACGATGTCGGCGATCCGGCGGGCCTGTTCGATCTGCCCGACGGTCACCTGGGACAGGCCGATCGCGACGATCTTGCCTTCGTCCTGGAGGTTCTTCAGCTCGCCGACCTGATCTTCCAACGGGACCTTCGGGTCGACGCGGTGCAGCTGGAACAGGTCGATGTGGTCGAGGCCGAGGCGTCGCAGGCTCATCTCGGCCTCCTGGCGCAGGTATTCCGGACGCCCGACGGGCGGCCAGGCCTTGGGGCCGAGCCGGACCAGTCCCTGGTCGGTCCTGATCACGTCGGGCCCGTTGCGGGTGAGGCCGGCCTTGGTGGCGATCAGCACGTCGTCCGGGTAGGGGTGGATGGCTTCCCGGATGATCTCCTCGCTGACGTAGGGCCCGTAGGAATCCGCGGTGTCGATCAGCTGGACGCCGAGCTCGACGGCACGGCGGACCACACGGACGCACTCATCACGGTCATCGGGTTCACCCCACACACCCAACCCGGTGAGCCGCATGGCGCCGAAGCCGAGACGGGCGACCTTCTTGCCGGCGATCTCGAACCATCCGGCGGCGTGGGCGATGGAATCGGTCATGAGTGTGAGCTCTCTTCCTCTGACGCGGTTTCGTGTTCGGCTGACGCGGTGCGCTGCTCCGCCAGTCGGCGGAGCAGGACCAGGGCGTCGCTGCTGGCGCTTCCGGGTTCGGCGCTGTAGACGGAGAGGTGCTGACCAGGAGCACTGGTGACAGCCAGCGCTTCGAAGTGCAGGTGCAGTTCACCGACTTGCGGGTGACGGAAGCGCTTGTCCTCGTGCGTGCGCGGACGGATCTCGTAACGCGCCCACAAGGCTCCGAACACCGGGCTGCGCACGCTCAGCTCGCCGACGACACGTTCGATGCGCTCATCGTCCGGAAACCGCGCTGACGACGCGCGCAGGTTGTTCACGGCAGTGCCTGCCGCCTTGTCCCAGTCTCCGTAGAACTCCCGGGCGAAGGGATCCAGGAAGATCATCCGAAGCAGGTTGTCGTAGCGGGCGAATCCGCAGTACAGCTCGCGGGCCATGGCGTTGGCGGCAAGGACGTCCTGAGCGGAGCCGAGCACGAAGGCGGGCACGTCACGCATACCGTCCATCAGCCGACGCAGGTCCGGGCTGACCGTCGTGTTCGGCCGCACGGACGGCCAGGGGCTGGGCAGGCCCAGCCGGAACAGATGGGCGGCCGCGTCGTCGTCGAGGCGCAGGGCCCGAGCGATCGACTGGAGCACCTGCTCGGACGGATGCCGCTCGCGGCCCTGCTCGAGCCGGGTGTAGTAGTCCGAACTCACCCCGGCGAGCAGCGCGACCTCGTCCCGTCGCAAACCGGGCACCCGCCGCGAAGCATCGTGGGGGTATCCGACGTCCCGCGGCATGGTCATCGCCCGGCGAGCCCGCAGATAGTCGCCGAGTCTGTTGTCTGCGTCCATGCGGCCCAGGCTAAGCACGCCTTCGGGCGGCTGGGTGGGTGCACCACACCCACCCGAGCCGGCGGGCGCTCCTCGCCCTGCGCGCTCGGTGTCCGTGGCGGACACCCGGTCACTCGTGTCCGACCGCTTCCGACGGCGACGGCGACCGCCCGTGGCGCGAGCGCGATGCGTGCAACGCAATCATTCGGCTACGGCCTGTATTGGACGGTCCGAGCATCCGTTCGCCCGCGCGTCGTCGACGCCGCCCGCACCCGCGCTCTCGCCCTGATCGGGGGCCGAGCCGCCGTCGCTCCGGATCAGGACGACGCCAGCGGAACCGCCGCCGAGGCCTCCCGGCGTTGCTCGGCCAAGGCCCGCACGGATGCGGGGAAGGGCTGCTCCGCCCAGATGATCTTGCCCTGGGGGGAGTACCTGGTGCCCCAGCGCCTGGTGAGCTGGGACACCAGGAACAGCCCGCGGCCGCCCTCGTCCATGGTCGCCGCGTACTTCAGGTGCGGTGAGATGTTGCTGCCGTCGGACACCTCGCAGATCAGGCTCCGATCGCGCAGTAGCCGTACCCGCACCGGCGCCGAGCCGTAGCGGATGGCGTTGGTGACCAGCTCGCTGAGCACCAGCTCGGTGGCGAAGGTCAGATCGGTCAGGCCCCAGGCGTCCAGCGTCGCGGTGCTCCAGTTGCGGATGTCGGCGACGGCGGCCGGGTCGGACGCCACCTCCTGGTCGGAGACCCGCTCCGGGCCGAGCACCCGGGTCTTCGCGATCAGCAGCGCCACGTCGTCCTGCGGATGTTCCGGCAGCAGGGCGTCGAGTACGGCCTGGCAGTTCTCCTCGGGCTCCCGGCCGTGCCCGGAGAGCGCCGCGCGCAGCAGTTCCATGCCGACGTCGAAGTCCCGGGTGCGCTCCTCGATCAGCCCGTCGGTGTAGAGCACGATCTGGGTACCCTCGGCCAGCCGCAGCTGCGCCGTCTCGAACGGCATCCCGCCCGCCCCCAACGGCGGGCCGGTCGGCAGCTCCGGGAACGCCACGTGGCCGTCAGGATCGACCAGTGCGGGCGGGGGGTGACCGGCGGTCGCGAAGGTGCAGAGCTGGGAGATCGGGTCGTAGATCGCGTACAGACAGGTGGCGCCGGTGACACCGATGCCGGTGGTGCTGTCGGTCTCCTCCTGGTCGATGCGGTTCACCAGCTCGTCCAGGTAGCCGAGCAGCTCGTCCGGCGGGACGTCGAGGGCGGAGAAGTTGTGCACGGCGGTGCGCAGCCGGCCCATCGTGGCGGCCGCGTGCAGCCCGTGGCCGACCACGTCGCCCACCACCAGCGCGACCCGGCTGCCGGGCAGCGGGATCACGTCGAACCAGTCGCCGCTGACTCCGGACTGTGCGGGCAGGTAGCGGTGTGCGACCTCGAGGGCGCTCTGGTCCGGCAGGGCGCGCGGCAGCAAGCTGCGCTGCAGGGTCACGGCCATGGTGTGCTCGCGGGTGTACCGGCGGGCGTTGTCGATGCTGAGCGCGGCCCGTGCCACCAGCTCCTCGGCCAGCGAGCGGTCCTCGTCGTCGAACGGCTCGGGCTTCTGCGACCGCCAGAAGGCCACGACGCCCAGGATGATGCCACGGGCCTTCAACGGCGTGGTGATGAGCGAGTGGACGCCGTACTCGACGACCCGCGCCGTCACGGCCGCCTCCTGGGCCAGCCACCCCTCGGCGACGGACAGGTCCGGCACCACCTGCGACAGGCCGCTGTCGAAGCCCTGGGCCTGTGGGGTGGAGGGGATGAAGGAGCCCAACCTGCCGCGCGGGTAGAACGGATGGTCCTCGCGGATGCCGTGGACGGTGATACGACGCAGGTTGACGGCGCCGCTGCTGGGCTCGTCGCCGTGCAGCACGGGGTCGGCGAGGTCCACGGTGACGAAGTCCGCGAAGCCGGGGACCGCGACCAGTGCCAGCTCCTCGGCCGTCCGCTCGACGTCGAGCGTCGTCCCGATGCCGACGCCCGCCTCGTAGAGCAGGGCCAGTCGCTTGCCGGCCACCTCGGCCCTGCCGGACAACGCGAGCAGTTCCGTGGAGTCGCGGATCGTGGCGACCGTGCCCATGCTCCGGCTGCGGGGGTCGGTCGGCCGTTGGTTCACCGCGATCAGCCGGCCGCCGGCGCGGTGCAACTCGTCCGTGACCACCCGGCCCGACAGCAGCAGCTCGGTGGTGTCCGGGTCGAGGCCCCGCAGTTCGTCCAGGTACCGGCCCTCGGCGTTGGGCGGCAGGCCCAGCAGGTCGCGCGCCTCGTCGTTCGCCAGCAGCAGCTGCCCGTCCTGCCCGACGATGACCACGCCCTCGCGGACCGCGTGCAGGACGGCGTTGTGGTGCTCGTACATGCGGGCGAGCTCGATGGGGTCGAGGCCGTGCGTCTGGCGCTTCAGCCGCCGGGTGGTCAGGGCGGTGCAGACCGTGGCCACCCCGACCGCGGCGGCGCCGGTGCCCAGGATGAGCGGCAGCTGCCGGTTTCCGGCGGCGGTGACGTTGTGGACCTTGAGCCCGGCCGACACCAGACCCACGACCGATCCGTCGGGAGCGTCGACCGGCACGGTCGCCTGGACCTCGTGGCCGAGCGGGCCGTGCACGCTCTCGGTGTAGACGTGCCCGGCCAGGGAGGGGCCGATGGTCCCGACGAAGTGCTTGCCGATCTCGCTCGGCAGCGGGTGCGTGTACCGGATCCCCTGGTCGTTCATGACCACGATGAAGTCGACGCCGGCCTGCTTGCGCGTGGCCTCCGTGATCGGCTGGAGGATCGCCGTGGGATCGGGCGACTTCAGCGTCTGGACGAGGCCCGGGGAATGCGCGAAGGTCTCCGCGACGGCCACCGACCGGTTCAGGGCCTCGGACTCGCTGTTCCGGCGCGATTCGAGGGCCAGCGCGAGGATCGCCCCCAGGACGAGCACGAGCACGACCACGACTTCCAGCACGAAGACCTGTCCGGCAACGCTCCGTGGGAATTTCGCGGTCAGTGACTTCCAGGATACGATCCGCGATCGGTCGGTGTGTTCGACCATGCGTCATTTCTAACACCGCTGGTGCGGAAGCGGCGCGGGAACGTCGCCAGCCGCACCTGCCGCTTGCGGCCACCGAGCCGCTGCCCCGGCGGGCGCGGGACCAGTTCCACGGGATCCGCTGGCGGTTCCGCACCGGCAACGGCTGGCGCGATCTCCCGGAGCGGTACGGGCCTTGGTCCACGTTCCACTCCCGGTTTGTATAGCTGGGCCAAGGCCGGGGTGTTCCAGGGCCCGATGGATGCGTTGACCGCCGAGGCAGCCGCTCGCGGGCAGGTCGGCTTGGAGCCTGTCAGCGTGGACTCCACGTTCGTGCGGGCACACCACGAGTCAGCCGGACTGGCCGTCACCGGCGAGACCCTGGATGCTCTGGAGCAGGCCCTGGCCGAGGAGGAGGGGGCTCCACTTTCGGAGCAGCCACCGGTGCTGCGGGTGGTCCGGCACAGGACCCACCGGCCGGCGACGGCACACGAGCGCCGCCGGACCAGGATCGTGCCACCGCACGCCGACGCCGCCACGCCGGGACGAAGGCTGCCCGGCTTGGCCGCTCCCGAGGCGGACCGAGCAGCTTTAGATCCATGCCGCTGTCGACGCCGCCGGCCTGCCGCTGGCCTTCGTGCTCGCCCCAGGACAGGCTGCGGACTGCCCGCGGTTCCGGACCGTCCTGGCCAAGATCCGCGTTCCCGGGCCCTCGGTCGACCCCGCACCCGGCCGGGCGCCCGGCCGCGGACAGGGCCTACCGCTCCGGAGCCGACCGGGACTACCTGCGCCGGCGCCGGATCAACGCGGTCATCTCGGAGAAGACCGACCAGCAGGCCAACCGCGGGAAGAAGGGCTCAGCCGGAGGCCGGCCCGTCACCTTCGACTCCGAACGCTACAGACGGCGCGACACCGTTGAACGCTGCTTCCAGAAGATCAGGACCTGGCGGGGCCTGGCCACCCGCTGTGACAAGGCCCAGAAAGCTACGGGGTGGGCTCCATCTCCGGGGTCCGAATCTCAAACAGTTTCTGGCAGCGGGGGATGCGTCGGGGCTGGGCGGGAACTACGGGAACTATTCGCCCGGCGCAGCAGACTCATAAGGCAAGCCAGCGCTGCTCCCGAAGGGCGATGAGGGTCGGACTTGTCGAATGCGAGCATCATCCTGTCGCTCACGGGCTCCCCAAGGCCACACGTGGGGCGTCCCACCGTGCCGTCCCTCCCCGCAGGCCAGCGCCGGCTTGGCGGAAGACCGAGCGAGTGATCAGGAGATGGGCCGATGGAGCGCAGGAACCTGCTGAAAGTGTTAGCCACGACCGGCGGTCTCGCGTCGGTCGGGACCTTCGTGGCGCCCGCAGCGGCAGCGGACGCCTCACGACCAAGGAGACAAAGCCGGTGCCTCCACGTGTTCAGATCGTCGTGTACGACGGGGTCGAGGAGCAGGACTTCATCGGGCCGCGTGACGTTTTCGGGCATGCCGCGCAGGTGGGTGGCCAGGTGGAAACGACACTGGTGCGACTGTCGGCTCCTGGCGAGGTGACATGTTTCTTCGGCACCAGGGTCACGGTGCCGACCGCGTGGGAGCCCACTGATACCGATCTTCTGATCGTGCCGGGTGGCGGTGACCAGCTGATCAACAATCCGGATGCCCACCGGAACCTTGTACGGGCACAGCAGGCCGGAGTCATCGTCGCCGGTGTCTGCACCGGCGTCATGGTGCTGTCCGCAGCAGGCTAGACCAAAGGTCGCCCGTGCACGGCACACCATCTCGCCAAGGCCGAGCTGGCCGCCCAGGGAGGCAAGGTGATCGACGCACGAGTCGTTGACGACGGGAACCTGGTGACCGCGGGCGGTGTCACCAGCGGAATCGACCTGGCACTCTGGATGGTCACCCGCGAGTGCGGATCATCCATCGCCACCGGCGTCGAGTCCATCATGGAATACGAGCAGCGCGGCGTCGTCTGGCGCAGTTCCTGATCGCCGTCGCACGGGAACCGCCTTGCCGACTCGTAGGCGGTCGGTGATCGCTTGACGGGCTGTCCGGTCTTGTTCGCCCAGCGTGCGTACCAGGTGCAGGCGCAGGCCCCAGAAGTGCCGGGAGTGCGACGCGCAGTAGCCGTACTCGGCCAGCCGGCCAGGTCCGATCGCTTGACGTTCTCCCGGGAACAGCCGCAGCCAACCGGCGTGGAGTCGACCACCCACACCTCGGGCGGGTGCCGGCCATGGCGAAGCCTTCAACTCGTCGTCGGTCCGGGCACAGAGTGCGGTCGCGAGGGTGTCCAGGTCTGTCTTCGCACACTGACCGTGGACGCCCTCGCGTCATGTCCGCAGGCAATCCCCTTGGACTCGTCGGTCCAGGGTGATCGCAACCACCTGCTGTAGGGCCGGGTCATGATCTCGATGTTGTGCCCGCTCGGGTCTTCGAAGTACGCGCCGCGGCCGCCGAAGAGGCGGTTGATCCGGCCGGGTTCGTTCAGGTGGGGGTCGGCGTAGTACGTCACACCGAGCCGCTCCAGGCGGCTGATCGCGTCCTCGAAGGCCTCCTCGGCGACGAGGAAGGCGTAGTGCTGCGGTTGGATCTCCACCTCATCGGGTGTCGCGTAGAAGTCGAACGTGACGCCGTTGCCAAGCTCGACCGGAAGGAACGGACCGTACGGCGCACCGACGTCCAGGTCGAGGACCGCGGCGAGGAACCGTGCGGACAGTTCGCGGTCGCGGGCGTGGACGGCGACGTGGTCAAGGTGGATCAGGTGCTGCTGAGGCATGTGGGGAAGGGCTCTCCGAGTCCAGGTTCCGATGATGAACAGCAAGGGACTCGAAGAACGGCGGGCCGCGCGCCCGCCCGACGGTCACGCCTCGGCCGGGCGCCCGTCTCGTGTGTGGCCCATGGCCGACCCGGCAGTCACGTCCGTCAATCCAGCGCATCGGTAATGCCAGGCCCACGGCGCACAACGACAACACCAGCCACCCGTTGAACGAACGCCATCGCCTTCGCACACTGAGCGCAGCCACCTCCCTTGGACTCATTCATCCAGCGCCGGCCCGAGTCGCGCCGACATCACGTACAGGGATCGGGGATCAACTCGCATCGGGACACCCTCTCCAGCCCCCTCCCATCGCCCGCCGAGGCGATCACGCCAGCGGGGATCCGGCGGGCTCGCCCTGGGGCTCGGTCACGGCTGGGTGCTCGGCGATGGCTCGGGCGACGTCGAACGGCACGATGGTGGCGGCGACGTGCGGCAGCCGACTGGCGGCGTGCGCGATCGAGTCGCCGCTGCGGGCGTGCAGCAGGCGGCCGGCCAGCGGCCCGTAGGCGCGGCGCGGGATCAGCAGTGTGAGGTCGGTGCGGCCGTCGGCGGTGAACTGGGCGGCGTGGGCGGCCATAGCGTGGTGCAGGCGCCGGTCGGGGCACTCGACGACGTCCAGTGGGAGGTCAGCGGCCTGGTTGGCCTCCCACTGGTGCCTCAGCTCTGCGGTGTGCTGCTTGTCCAGCACGAAGTGCACGGCTCGCAGTTCGTCGGGACGGAGGCCGCGGGCGTGGTGGAGAGCCTTGACGGCGGCGAGGTCGAGCCGGTCCACCAGGACGCAGACGACGCTGCGCTCGGCCCGCACCGCCGTGGCGGAGGCGGGTGCGGCAGCGAGCGCGGCCCGCTCGGCGCGGTAGCGATCGTTGGTGCGGACCAGTGCCCAGACACCGAGCGGGAAGACCAGCACGACCATCCAGGCTCCCTCGGTGAACTTGGTCACGGCGAACACCACCACGACTGCCGCGGATGCCGCGGCTGCGCACGCGTTGAGCACGATCTTTGCCGTGCGGCGTTCTTCCCGCCGCGCCCAGTGGTGCCTGACCAGTCCCGCGGCCGCCATCAGGAAGCCCGTGAAGACCCCGATCGCGTACAGCGCCACCAGTTTGGTGAGGTTGCCCCGGGTGACGACCAGCAGGGTCAGCGAGGCGACGGTCAGCACGATGATCCCGTTGGAGAAGGCCAGTCGGTGGCCGCGCAGGGTCAGCTGGCGGGGCAGGAAGGAGTCCTCGGCGACGAAGCTGGCCAGGAACGGGAAGCCGTTGAACGAGGTGTTGCCGCCGGTGTAGAGGATCAGCGCGGTGGCGACCTGGACGAAGGTGAACATCACGTTCCCGAAGCCGCTCTGGCCGAAGACCAGGTGCGCCTCCTGGGCCAGCACGGTCGGGCTGCCCGAGGAGTACGGCACCGCGTGGGTCCGCCAGGCGAGCGCGGACACGCCGAGCACCAGCAGGCCGAGTACGCAGCTCATGATCACCAGTGTGCGGCGGGCGTTGGGTCCCTGCGGCTCGCGGAAGGCACTGACACCGTTGGAGATGGCCTCCAGGCCGGTCAGCGACGACCCGCCGTTGGCGAAGGCTCGCATCATGATGAAGAGCGAGGCACCCATCAGGACACCGCCGCCACGGTGGCCGACCTCGATCACACCGGGCGCGTGCAACTGTGCGTCGGTGAGCCGTGGCAGGTCCCCGAGGAGGAGGCGGATCAGGCCGACCACGACGGTCAAGCCGGCCCCCAGGATGAACAGGTACGTGGGCACCGAGAAGGCCTT
This sequence comes from Kitasatospora sp. NPDC024654, assembly GCF_055559155.1. NCBI lineage: Bacteria > Bacillati > Actinomycetota > Actinomycetes > Kitasatosporales > Streptomycetaceae > Kitasatospora > Kitasatospora sp. NPDC024654. The sequence continues at coordinate 3,718 of NZ_JBVHLF010000035.1, read as the reverse complement.
TCCGGCCTCGCGGATGCCGCGCAGGTTCCCGTAGCAGAGCAGCAGGACGACGCCCACGGTGATCCACAGCTTGTCACCCTCGATGTCCGTGCGCAGGAGCAGTTGGAGCAGCGAAGCCAACGCGTCGGTACCCGCCGAGGTCTGCACGGCGACCGTCACGACGTAGTCGATCAACAGCGCCACGGCCGCGACCTGGGCCACCCGCGGGCCGAAGTTCTCCCGCGCCACCACGTACGAGCCGCCGGCCCGGGTGTACGTCACCGCGACTTCACGGTAGGAGAGCGTGAGCAGGAACAGCAGTGCCAGGATCACGCCGGTGACCGGCATGACCAAGGCGAACCCGGCCACACCGACCGCCGGGACCAGTTGGGTCAGCATCTGCTCGGTCCCGTAGGCACTGGAGCTGATGCAGTCCGGCGCCAGCACGCCCAGCGCCACCGTCTTCGACAGCTTCTCGTCCCGCAGCTCGGACGTCACCAACGGCCGTCCCAGCAGAGCCCTCTTCAGACGGTATCCCGCCCGCTCCGACGCCCGCACCGCCATCCCTCCCTCGTGTTCCGTGATCGCACCGACATGCTCCGGTGCCGACTTCCTGATCCACCTCTGTGCGTTGGCCACGCCGCCCGGCAGCGCGCTGTGCCGTTTGCCACAGCCTCGGAAGGCTGAAGGGGTGGGCGCCCGGTCCGATGCGGGACCTGTCCGTCGCGTCACCCGCCTGTCCGCGCCACGCGAAGCCAAACTCTCGCAGAGCGCGCTGCCGAACCAGCGGGTCGCAGGACATCAGCAGGAAGGCACCGGCGGCGGAAGACCGCGAGCCGGCGAGGGGGCCGGCCGCGGGGCGCGGTCGGGGAGCGTCAACCAGGCCTGGACCGCCTCGGCGACGCGGCCGTCGACAGCATCCACCCCACTCGTCCGGGCGCTTCACGGCGATCTGCGGCCTGGTGCCGGACATCGTGCCCTGCGCTAGGAGTGGCCAGGTTGCTGGGGGTTCGCGGTCTCGGCTCCGTGCGCGAAGCCCCCGGCGTCGTCGACGTTCCGGCGGGGTGCGGTCTGGGACTGCAGGCGTGGGAGGACGGCGCGCAGGTCGCGCAGGAACATGTCGGCCAGGTCGTGACTGAAGCCGTTGCGTACCACGATGCGCAGGACGTCGAGGTCGGTGCGGTTGGGTGGGAGGGAGTAGGCGGGTACGAGCCAGCCGTGTTCCCGCATCGCGGCGGAGACGTCGAAGACGGAGAAGCTGGTGATGTCGTCGCGGACGCGGAAGGCGAAGACGGGCAGTTGGGAGCCGTCGGTGATGAGCTCGAACGGGCCGAGGGATGCTATCTGGCCGGCCAGGCGGGTGGCGATGTCACGGCAGGTGCGCTGGATGCGGCGGTAGCCGTCGAAGCCCAGGCGCAGGAAGTTGTAGTACTGGGCGACGACCTGGGCTCCGGGCCGGGAGAAGTTGAGGGCGAAGGTGGGCATGTCGCCGCCGAGGTAGTTGACGTGGAAGACCAGGTCCTCGGGCAGCGCGGCGGCGTCGCGCCACAGGGCCCATCCGACGCCGGGCATCACCAGGCCGTACTTGTGGCCGGAGGTGTTGATGGAGGCCACCCGGGGCAGGCGGAAGTCCCATGCGAGGTCGGGCTCCAGGAAGGGGGCCACCATGCCTCCGGAGGCGGCGTCCACGTGGATGGGGATGTCCAGACCGGTCCGTTCGTGCAGGCGATCGAGTTGGTGGGCGAGTTCGGCGACCGGCTCGTAGCTGCCGTCGAAGGTGGAGCCCAGGACGGCGACCACGCCGATGGTGTTCTCGTCGCACAGCTCGACCGCTCCCTCGGGGGAAAGGTGGTAGCGCCCGGCCTCCACCGGTACGTAGCGGGCCTCGACGTCGAAGTAGTTGGCGAACTTCTCCCAGCACACCTGCACGTTGATGCCCATGACCAGGTTCGGCCGGTCCGCCGCCCGCTCGTTGCGGCGGCGCTCGTGCTGCCAGCGGCGCTTGAGCGCGAGTCCGGCGAGCATGGCGGCCTCGCTGGAGCCGGTGGTCGAGCATCCCACCGCCTGCCGAGGGTCGGGGGCGCACCACAGACGCGCGAGCATGGCCGTGCAGCGGGCTTCGAGTTCCGCGGTCTGCGGGTACTCGTCCTTGTCGATCATGTTTTTCTCGGCGCACTCGGCCATCAGCCGCTGGGCCTGCGGCTCTGCCCAGGTCCCGACGAAGGTCGCCAGGTTCAGCCGCGCGTTGCCGTCCAACATCAGCTCGTCGTGGACGACCTGATAGGCCGTGTCGGGATCCATCTCCCGGCTGGGCAGCTCGTCACGCGGCACGGCCAGCGGTTCGCGGGTGAAGAGCGGATTGACCGTCAGGTCCTTTTGGCTGCTGCGGTGATGGCGAGGATGCTTCAGTGGCACGGGAACTCCCCTTGTGTGCGGGATGGTGTGGACTCCCGGCTACCCCGTTCGGTGGCTGCCATGCCCTGCCTCCTACCAGCCGGCGGAGAGCGGTCCTCGCGCAACGCGCCGGCCTCCCACCAGGCGGGCTTCTGCTTCGGCATTCGCGAGTGGACCGCTACGGGCAGCGCGACCAGCCGGGCGAAGTCCGTTGACGGCGGCCTTGTCCGGTCGCGGCGCCCTTGGTCTTGGCGTCGTCAGTTCACGGAAGGCCCGTCGCCGTGAACGGTCCCTTCACGACACCGTCCGCACGGTGTCGCTGGAAAATCCTCCGAATATCGCCGCGGGACCGGGGCAGCAGAGTGTCTGACTCCGCCCATTCGATGCCGAGGAGGCCGGTTCCCATGGCTGCCCTGTTGCTCGTTCTCCTACTCACCCTGCTGCTGTTCGGGCTCGGCTTCGCCGTCAAGGTCCTGTGGTGGGTCGCCGTCATCGTGTTCGTGCTCTGGCTGATCGGCTTCATCGCCCGCACCACCGACGCGGCCGGCTCCCGCAGCCGCTGGTACCGCTGGTAGATCGGTGGCTCCACGCGGCACGTCGAGTGTCCCAGGGTGGGGGGGGGGGGGGGGCGGGGGGGGGGGGGGGAAGGGGGGGGGGGGGGGGTGGGGGGGGGGCGAGGGGGGGGTCTGTGTCTTTTTTGTTGGGTGGGGGGTGGGGCACCAGCAAAATAATTCTC